>NZ_VMMK01000061.1:0-13954 GCF_013277255.1 Streptococcus sp. 2154 | reverse complement strand
ATCCTAGAATCTTTAAAAAATCCGAATAGAACTATTATTATTGCGTCCCACAATCCTCTGATTTGGGAGTAAGTGGATCAAGTTAGTCAAGTTACCGATTTATCACAAAGATGATCTGGTAAGATTTATACTCAATGAAAATCAAAAAGCAAACTAGGAAGCTAGCCGCAGATTGCTCAAAGCACCGCTTTGAGGTTGTAGATAAGACTGACAAAGTCAGTCACATATATACGGTAAGGCGACGCTGACGTGGTTTGAAGAGATTTTCGAAGAGTATTACCTTTTCATAAGCTTTTTATCTATTCTTCCAGGCTTGGTAACGGGTATCAATCAATAACTGGGTAAGGCGACCCATGGTTTCCCTTTCTTCTGGAGTGAGGGATTGCGCTTGGACGAAGAGATGATGAATGTATTCAAGCGCCTTTAAGGAAGACAGATCATTGATGGAGCTAATCCCAGCATCTAGAATGGTGCCAAAGAAGAGGTCGAAATAGAGCTGGAGTTCTTCGTCAGAGACTGTGGCCACCCATTCTTTGAAGGTTGTGTCTACCTGTTGACTATCGCTGTTGGTCTTATCCAGTTGGACGAAGCGCTTGTCCTCAATCTGCCAACTAAAGGTATCGTGCTGGGCGATACCGCCTAAGGCAGTACTGTGCACGATGATTTGGTGGGCCGGAATTTCCATCATCATGCCGATAATGGATCCTTGCGGGATGAAGACCTTGGTTCTATCCATTATCCTTTGATAGCCCTCGGTTTGTGTCAGTTCTTTATGGAGACCAGGCGCATCAAAGGTATAAACTGCTGTGATTTGATCCTGTAAGCTTTGTTCAATTTGACTAGCAGCATAGATAGCGAGATTTCCTCCCTTGGAATGCCCAGCCAGAATGACCTTCTGCTTAGGATGGTGGGCAAAAAAGTTCTTTAAATAGCGAAGGGCGTGCTTTTGAGCAGGAATTTCCTTCATATAGGTCAGGTGGAAATCTTCCTTCCAGCCAATGATGCTGTCATCTGTCCCACGAAAGACAATCAGATAGGTATCGAGAGTGAGGCGGTAGGTCATAGCCGCAAACTGTTTTTGCAGCTCAGGATCAATGTCATTGATAAAATGGGAGAGTTTGCAATTTTTGAAGCGTTTGTGTTGAGCTAGTTCATCTAATAGCTGGAGGCGATTTTTGCTGGTCAACATGTTGGGCTCCCTTGGAACCTGAGGAGCCAGGTCTAAAAGTCGCTGAGGACTTGTGGAGACCATATTATCAAAGGAGAGGTAGGTAGCTTCTGTTAAGGCTAGAATGTCTAACTCATTCAATGGAAAGTCGTAAAAGGAATCGTATGCGACATCTTTCAGGTAATCAAAAATATTGGCCATAAGAGCTCCTTTCTTTTCTTTATCTTATCAAATTTCCCTCAAATTAGCTAGTAGGATTGTCTTACTTTGTTGGCTAAAAACAAGCTACTTCAAATTCAGTTTCAGACCTGCTAGCATGGAAAAATCTGTTATAATAATAGAAAAGGAGGAGCGCATGCACAAGATTTTATTAGTAGAAGATGATCAGGTCATTCGTCAACAAGTCGGAAAAATGCTCTCTGAATGGGGATTTGAAGTGGTTCTGGTAGAAGACTTTATGGAAGTTTTGAGTCTTTTTGTTCAGTCGGAGCCTCATCTGGTCCTCATGGATATTGGACTGCCCTTGTTTAATGGCTATCACTGGTGTCAGGAAATTCGCAAGATTTCCAAGGTCCCCATCATGTTTCTGTCTTCGAGAGACCAGGCTATGGATATTGTCATGGCAATCAATATGGGCGCGGATGACTTTGTGACCAAACCTTTTGACCAGCAGGTTCTTTTAGCCAAGGTTCAGGGCTTGCTGCGTCGTTCCTATGAGTTCGGGCGTGACGAGAGTTTACTGGAATATGCTGGTGTTATCCTCAATACCAAATCCATGGATTTACATTATCAAGGGCAAGTCTTGAATTTGACCAAGAACGAATTCCAGATTTTACGCGTGTTATTTGAGCATGCAGGCAATATTGTAGCGCGTGACGACCTCATGCGGGAACTTTGGAACAGTGACTTTTTCATTGATGATAATACCCTCTCTGTCAATGTGGCTCGTTTGCGTAAAAAATTGGAAGAGCAGGGCTTGGTAGGATTTATCGAGACCAAGAAAGGGATAGGGTACGGACTGAAGCATGCTTGATTGGAAACAATTTTTTCTAGCCTATCTGCGCTCCCGTAGTCGTCTGTTTGTCTATCTGCTTGCTTTAGCATTTCTGATTTTGCTCTTTCAGTTTTTATTTGCAAGTTTGGGAACTTACTTTCTCTACTTTTTCCTCTTGTGTTGCTTTGTAACCATCTTATTTTTCACTTGGGACATATTGGTGGAAACGCAGGTCTATCGTCAGGAAATTCTCTATGGGGAGAGGGAAGCCAAATCTCCATTGGAAATAGCCTTGGCTGAAAAATTAGAGGCGCGTGAGATGGAACTCTATCAGCAGAGGTCAGATTCAGAAAGAAAACTGACGGATTTGCTGGATTACTATACCTTGTGGGTCCATCAGATTAAGACCCCCATTGCAGCCAGTCAACTCTTAGTTGCAGAAGTAGCTGACCGCCAACTGAAGCAGCAGTTAGAACAGGAAATTTTCAAAATCGATTCCTATACCAATCTAGTCTTACAGTACCTGCGTTTAGAAAGTTTCCATGATGATTTGGTCTTAAAGCAGGTTCAAATTGAGGATTTGGTCAAGGAAATAATTCGTAAATATGCTCTTTTCTTTATTCAAAAAGGCCTAAATGTCAATCTACATGACCTTGATAAAGAAATCGTGACGGATAAAAAGTGGCTACTAGTGGTTATTGAGCAAATTATCTCAAACAGTCTCAAGTACACCAAGGAAGGTGGTCTGGAGATTTATATGGACGGGCAAGAGCTTTGTATCAAGGATACGGGAATCGGGATAAAAAACAGTGATGTCCTCCGAGTCTTTGAACGTGGCTTTTCAGGGTATAATGGACGCCTAACCCAGCAGTCATCTGGACTTGGACTTTACCTATCTAAGAAAATTTCTGAAGAACTGGGTCACCAGATTCGTATCGAGTCTGAGGTCGGAAAAGGAACGATAGCGCGGATTCAGTTTGCTCAAGTGAATCTAGTCCTTGAGTGAGAATAGACGAAAAAGCCTCCGGACTGGAGGCTTTTATGCTAGGTTCTTATTTCTCAACGCGTGATTTGTTGGCTATATCAGCTAGGATAGCTCCAACAAAATCATCAACTGAGACAGTTTGTGTTTCTTTTTGGCCATAGCGACGAACGTTGACTGTTTCGTCTTCCATTTCTTTGTCTCCAACAATTAATTGGTAAGGAATCTTGCTGGTTTGTGAAGCACGGATCTTGAACTGCATTTTTTCATTGCGCTCATCTACGTCTGCACGGACACCGCGGTCACGGAGTTTCTTGGCTACTTCCCAAGCGTAGTCCACGTGTTTTTCGTTAGATACTGGGATGAGGGTTACTTGGTGTGGTGCCAGCCATGTTGGGAAGGCCCCCTTGTAGTTCTCAATCAAGATAGCTGTGAAGCGTTCCATAGTTGAGATAACCCCACGGTGGATCATCACTGGACGGTGCTCTTCACCATCAGCTCCGATGTATTTGAGGTCGAAGCGTTCTGGAAGCAAGAAGTCAAGTTGGATAGTAGAAAGAGTTTCTTCTTTTCCAAGAGCGGTCTTAACTTGAATATCCAATTTTGGTCCGTAGAAGGCTGCTTCGCCTTCGGCTTCAAAGTAGTCCACGCCCATTTCATCAAGAGCTGCACGAAGCATAGTTTGAGCATTTTCCCACATCTCATCGTTGTCAAAGTACTTGTGAGTATCTTGAGGGTCGCGAAGAGAGAGACGGAAGCGGTACTCATTCAAGTTGAAGTCTCCGTAAACATCGATAATCAACTGAAGAGCACGTTGGAATTCTTCTTGGATTTGTTCTGGAGTAACGAAAAGGTGACCGTCGTTGAGAGACATTTCACGCACACGTTGAAGACCAGTGAGGGCACCAGATTTTTCATAACGGTGCATCATACCGATTTCAGCGATACGGATTGGCAACTCACGGTAAGAGTGAACATGGTGTTTGAAGACTTGGATGTGGTGTGGGCAGTTCATTGGACGAAGGACAAATTCTTCCCCGTCACCCATGTCCATAGTTGGGAATATGTCTTCTTGGTAATGATCCCAGTGACCAGAAGTCTTGTAAAGTTCAACAGAAGCAAGTGGTGGAGTATAAACGTGTTGGTATCCAGAAGCCAACTCTTTGTCAACGATGTAGCGTTCCAACTCACGACGAATAGTCGCACCATTTGGCAACCAGAATGGAAGTCCTTGACCAACTTCTTGTGAAATCATAAAGAGGTCAAGCTCTTTACCAAGTTTACGGTGGTCACGTTCCTTAGCTTCTTCACGCATTTGAAGGTAGTTTTTCAAGTCTTTCTTGTCAAACCAAGCTGTACCGTAGATACGTTGCATCATAGCGTTGTCGCTATTTCCACGCCAGTAAGCACCTGCTACATGGAGAAGGTGGAAGATTTGGATACGACCTGTTGATGGAACGTGAGGTCCACGGCAGAGGTCTACATATTCACCCTGACGATAGATAGTCAAACCGCCTTCGTCTTCTGAGTGTTCTTCAATCAATTCCAACTTGTAAGGGTCATTTTTGAAGATTTCACGTGCCTCGTCTTTAGTCACTTCTTCACGAATAGATGGGAAGTTTTCTTTGACGATTTTTTGCATTTCTTCTTCGATACGAGGAAGGTCTTCGTTAGAGATTTGACCAGCTGTGTTGTCAGTATCGTAGTAGAAGCCATCTTCGATAGCTGGACCAACACCCAAGTGAATGTCTGGGAAAAGACGACGAGCTGCTTGGGCAAACAAGTGAGCTGCTGAGTGACGCAAGATTGGAAGGGCATCTTCGTGATCAGGTGTCACGATTTCGATGCTTCCATCCTCAGTGACAGCACGAGTAGTGTCGATGAGTTTGCCGTTGAATTTACCAGCCAAGGCTTTTTTAGCTAGGGAATTGCTGATAGATTGGGCAATTTCAAAAGTTGTAACGCCAGATTCGAATTCACGAACAGCGCCATCGGGGAAAGTAATGTTAATCATGATGTTCTCCTTATATTGGTTATCCATTATTTCTAAAGCAGAAGTGTTTCCCTATTTCGCAGTCTTAAATAAAGAGAAACAAAAAGCAAAGAGAAACAAAAAGCGACGTCCTAGAAAGGACGTCGCAACGTGGTTCCACCTTCATTTATGTGCCTCAAAAAAGAGGGACACCTCTGATTGGCTCTAACGTGGCCACCGTTTTATGTTTGCATAAAAGTCAGTAGAGTAGTATCAGTATAGTCTTTCTATGCGTTCTCAGCAACCACGCACTCTCTAGTAGAAAGGGACTAAGTGACTTGTCTCTATGGATTATTATAGCATGATTGTGAGATTTTTCAAGGATTTTGTGAAAGTTTTTTGTTTTTCATTTTTGCAGAATATGCTTGATACCAATACCGGAAGCCATGCCGACCAGAGCAAAGGTTTCATAGGCTAATAAAGTAGACAATGCTAAAATCGTGGAAAGAAATGATAGTAAAGCAAAAGAGCAATCCAATGTCAAAAGGGAAAAAGGGAAACGGTAACCGTAAAGAAGAGAAACGATGAAGGTTACTAACGGAGAAAAGATAAAGATATTTAGAAGATGAGTCCTAGCAGATTGGAACCGGATGAGAGCAGTGAAAATAATTCATAAAGAGGCCAATAAAAGAAAAAGATGACCAGATAGTAGGGGAGATGGGAATAGAATCTAGGCATGATAATCAGCTCGTTTTAAAAAAACAGACAACTTAAATCTCTTGCTATGATTATTATAGCATGTTTAAAACAAGAAAGTAAATCTGTTGACAAAGAAGTTAGTTATTGGTAGAATAGGGATTGTCGTAAAGACAAATAACTTCTTCTTGGTTACAGGCATGCCAACCTGTCACTCGGATGAAGCCAAATAAAAAGGAGAAACATCATGGCAATCTCAAAAGAGAAAAAAAATGAAATCATTGCACAATATGCACGTCACGAAGGTGATACAGGTTCAGTAGAGGTTCAAGTTGCTGTCCTTACTTGGGAAATCAACCACCTTAATGAACACATCAAACAACACAAAAAAGACCACGCTACTTACCGTGGATTGATGAAAAAAATCGGTCGCCGTCGTAACTTGCTTGCATACTTGCGTAAAAACGACGTTAACCGTTACCGTGAGTTGATCAACTCTCTAGGACTTCGTCGCTAATTCAAGATACAAAGGCCGTCAAAAGCACAAAGCAAAAATAGGAAAATTGACGAAGAAACTTCAGTTTCTAGGAGATTTTATCTTTTTTGCCAAGTGCTTAGGCCGTGTTCAATTGAGCATATCTTGATAATAAAGCTACTCTAAATTGGGTAGCTTTTTTGCGTTGTCACCTTACCTCGCTATACTCAAGTATAATCTTCGGTTACGGTTCCTAACACTGTAAGGTAAAATAAACTAGCTTTTCTCCCTTCGGGGAGATTTTTTTTTGTTTCACTGAAAGTTTCGTACAATCTTCGCCTCGTCGCCTAGCCTATAAACGGTTTATCTAGCAAGAATCATGATGCTAAGGGTGTCAAAAATCCGTATGAAAATAGGGAAATGACACAGTGTTCGATGAACACAAGGAGTTTCATCTTTTCCACTAGGATTTTAGCCCGGGCTCAAATCAGCTCTCTGACTTCAGAGGGCTTTTTTATTGAGGTTTTATCGGTCACAATTTTGGAGACTACAAAAACCTCAAATGGTATCAGCTAATTACACCATAAAGGTGCGCAGCTACTCGGCTTGAAAAGCCGAGTAGGTGTCTGCAAGCCCCCTCGGAGAGCCCACACTTTACGAAGTAAAGTATAGTATGTTATACTTTACATGGAAGTAGTCACCGAATTCCAGTTAGAAATTACTTTGTAACTACGTTTTGAGGAGGAGTAAAATGCTTTCCTATGTTCGACATTACCCACTAGCGATAGCTAAATTAATGTGTCTGTGCTCTCCTAAAATCTGCTGATTTATTACTGACTAATACAGGAGGTTTTTTTATGGGACAGACAATCATATCTGCTGTTGGTGTTTATATTTCCACCAGTATCGATTATTTAATTATTTTAATTATTTTAATTATTTTAATTATTTTAATTATTTTAATTATTTTATTTGCACAGCTATCACAGAATAAACAGAAATGGCATATTTATGCGGGGCAATATCTAGGCACAGGCTTACTTGTAGGGGCGAGTTTAGTTGCTGCTTGCAATTGTTGGAGAAGATGCGGAAGAAGAGGAAGAAATTATTGAAAGATTAGAACAAAGCAAGGCAAATCAACTGTTTTGGACAGTTACATTGCTGACAATTGCGTCTGGCGGAGATAATTTAGGTATCTATATACCTTATTTTGCTTCGTTAGATTGGTCACAGACCCTCGTGGCCTTGCTTGTGCTTGTAATCGGCATAATTATCTTTTGCGAGATTAGTCGGGTGTTATCCTCTATTCCGTTAATATTCGAGACAATTGAAAAATACGAGCGAATCATTGTGCCCTTAGTATTCATTCTACTTGGACTATACATCATGTATGAAAATGGCACGATAGAGACTTTTCTGATCGTGTAGATTTTTTTGTTTCACTAGGATTTTAGCCCGAGCTCAAATCAGCTCTCTGATTTTCAGAGGGCTTTTTCATTGAGTATAAATGGACAAATCTTAAAGTTACTCTATTGTAGAGTGTCTTTTGATTTGATTAGGAGATTCTTATAAATATAGTAAAATGAAATAAGAATAGGACAAATCGATCAGGACAGTCAAATCGATTTCTAAAAATGTTTTAGAAGTAGAGGTGTACTATTCTAGTTCCAATCTACTATATAAATGAAAACCTTAGCTGTTTGGCCAAGGTTCATTTCTTCTATGCAAGTTCATCTCTTTTCTTATCTGGGTTCCAGATGAAGCTTGCGATAAAGCTAAAGATGATGGTTAGGATAGCGAGGATAATAGCAAGGATGAGGGCAGGGATGCGGATAAACCACCAGAGTGGATTTGGTTTTTTATCATTGTGCCATTGTTTCGTTTCTTCGTCCAGACGTTGGAATTCTGTTTGAATACGATTGGCGACTGTTTCAATGCCTTCATCATTCATTTTCTTGATATCTGAGATATCGATTGGATTTCCAAAGTTCATATCGACACGTTCACGGCTAATCAAGCCCTTCAAAGTCATGGGACCGGTGTAGGTAACCGGCATGATATGGACCTTGGCCATTTTGGCAATCAGTGCTACGCCCCCCTTGACATCGTTTGAGTGGCGGCTACCACTTGGAAACATGATGAGAGAGAGGTCACTTTTTTTGAGAACGTTGATAGGATATTTGATGGCTGAGGCGCTGGGATTTTCACGGTCGATGGGAAAGGCGCCACACATACGAATCCACCAACCAAAGATACGGTTGGTAAAGAGTTCTTTTTTTGCCATAAAGATGAACTGTTTTGGCTTGGTCGCAAAGGCCATATAAACAGGATCCCACCAGGTACGGTGAGGCGCAACTAAAATATAATTTTCATCTTGATTAGGAATTTTATCAGTATTATGATAGTGAGCATTGCCATTGATGGACCATAAGAGCAATACAACTAATCCACGCAAATAAGTATAAAACATGCGATCTCCTTCGATTCTTTTCTTGTTATTATTATACCTTATCAAAGGAGGGCTGGCAAACTTTTCCCTTGACTAGGTGCATATTTGGGATGAGATTAGAATTCTGTTAAAAAAATGATATAATAGAATTTATGGATAAAAATAAGATTATGGGATTAACCCAAAGAGAAGTCAAGGAAAGACAGGCTGAGGGTTTGGTCAATGACTTTACCGCATCAGCCAGTACCAGCACTTGGCAAATCGTTAAACGAAATGTCTTTACCCTTTTTAACGCTTTGAACTTTGCCATTGCTTTGGCCCTTGTCTTTGTGCAGGCTTGGAGCAATCTGGTCTTTTTTGCTGTTATCTGCTTTAACGCTTTTTCTGGGATCGTGACCGAGCTACGCGCCAAACACATGGTGGATAAGCTCAATCTCATGACCAAGGAAAAGGTCAAGACTATTCGTGATGGCCAAGAAGTGGCTCTGAATCCGGAAGAATTGGTGTTAGGAGATGTGATTCGTCTGTCTGCTGGAGAGCAGATTCCCAGTGATGCCTTGGTTTTGGAAGGCTTTGCGGAGGTTAATGAAGCCATGTTGACGGGGGAAAGTGATTTGGTGCAAAAGGAAGTGGAAGCCTTGCTTTTGTCAGGAAGTTTCCTAGCCAGTGGGTCAGTTTTATCTCAAGTTCACCATGTCGGTGCAGACAACTATGCTGCCAAACTCATGCTGGAAGCTAAGACAGTGAAACCGATCAACTCCCGTATCATGAAATCTCTGGACAAGCTAGCTGGTTTTACTGGAAAGATTATCATTCCTTTCGGTCTGGCTCTCTTGCTAGAAGCCTTGATTTTAAAAGGCCTGCCTCTCAAGTCATCCGTTGTAAACTCGTCGACAGCTCTTTTGGGAATGTTGCCTAAGGGAATTGCCCTTTTGACCATTACTTCGCTCTTGACAGCGGTGATTAAGCTGGGCTTGAAAAAGGTCTTGGTGCAGGAGATGTACTCTGTTGAGACCTTGGCGCGCGTGGATATGCTCTGTCTGGACAAGACGGGTACCATCACCCAAGGAAAGATGCAGGTGGAGGCTGTTCTTCCGTTGACGGAAACGTATGGTGAAGAGGCTATTGCCAGCATCTTGACTAGCTACATAGCCCATAGTGAGGATAAGAATCCAACTGCCCAAGCCATTCGCCAGCGTTTTGTGGGAGATGTTGCTTATCCTATGATTTCCAATCTTCCCTTCTCGAGCGACCGCAAGTGGGGGGCTATGGAGTTAGAAGGCTTGGGGACAGTTTTCTTAGGGGCACCTGAGATGTTGCTGGATTCTGAAGTCCCAGAAGCCAGGGAGGCCTTGGAGAGAGGGGCACGTGTCTTGGTCTTAGCTCTTAGTCAGGAGAAATTAGACCATCACAAGCCACAGAAACCTTCTGATATTCAGGCTTTAGCCTTGCTGGAAATTTTGGATCCTATTCGAGAAGGAGCAGCAGAGACGCTGGACTATCTCCGTTCTCAGGAAGTGGGCCTCAAGATTATTTCTGGTGACAATCCGGTCACTGTATCCAGCATTGCCCAGAAGGCTGGTTTTGCGGACTACCATAGCTATGTAGATTGTTCGAAAATCATCGATGAGGAATTGATGGCCATGGCGGAGGAGACAGCTATTTTCGGACGTGTTTCCCCTCATCAAAAGAAACTCATCATCCAAACGTTGAAAAAAGCGGGTCATACAACGGCTATGACAGGGGACGGGGTTAATGATATCTTGGCCCTTCGTGAGGCGGATTGTTCTATCGTGATGGCGGAGGGGGATCCAGCAACCCGTCAGATTGCCAATCTGGTTCTCTTGAACTCAGACTTTAATGATGTTCCTGAGATTCTCTTCGAGGGTCGTCGCGTGGTCAATAACATTGCCCACATCGCCCCGATTTTCTTGATAAAGACCATCTATTCCTTCCTGTTAGCAGTCATCTGTATTGCCAGTGCTTTACTAGGTCGGTCAGAGTGGATTTTGATTTTCCCCTTCATTCCGATCCAGATTACCATGATTGACCAGTTTGTGGAAGGTTTCCCACCATTCGTTCTGACTTTTGAGCGAAATATCAAACCTGTTGAGCAGAATTTCCTCAGAAAATCCATGCTTCGTGCCCTACCAAGTGCCCTTATGGTCGTCTTCAACGTCCTGTTCGTAAAAATATTTGGGAGTAGCCAAGGTTGGTCTGAGTTAGAAATCTCAACTCTACTCTATTATCTCTTGGGGTCAATTGGTTTCTTATCCGTATTTAGAGCCTGCATGCCATTTACCCTATGGCGTGTCCTCTTGATTGTTTGGTCAGTAGGAGGTTTCCTAGCGACAGCTCTCTTCCCAAGAATCCAAAAACTGCTTGAAATTTCAACCTTTACAGAACAAACGTTGCCTGTTTATGGTGTCATGATGTTGGTCTTTACAGTGATTTTCATTCTGACTAGTCGCTATCAAGCCAGAAAATAAAGAAAGACTGCAATCTGTGGATTGCAGTTTTTTTATACGACGAGTCTATCGTATAGTGGATTGAATCTGGAATAGGACATCATAGCTACTAAAACATTTCTAATACTCTTCGAAAATCTCTTCAAACCACGTCAACGTCGCCTTACCGTACTCAAGTACGGCCTGCGGCTAGTTTCCTAGTTTGCTCTTTGATTTTCATTGAGTATAAAAATTAATTTGCCTTTCCTAATCGATTTGTTTATATATTATTTCAATATACTATAAATCTAATGTGCAAGGCCTACGTGCCTATTATCTATCGGTGAACCCAAGAGCGACCCTCAAGCCTGCTTGTATTGAGGTAGCAGCTTCAAATGTATGTGGCTAGACTATTTGAAGTATGACGCAAGAAACAATACTCTTCGAAAATCACCAGAAAAGCTAGTTAAACTACTATCCTTCTGGTGATTTTGCTTAATTTCTGATGTTCGAGACATGATTGAGGAGATTTGTCTTGATTTTTTCCTAAAAAAGGGCAGACTCCTCCCTTGGTTTGATGCTCGATTTTTAAAATAAGGTGACTTATTCTGTTAGGCATGTTTTCCCCTGCCCTCTAGCTCTATATGGAACAGGGAGTATCAGATTTATCTGGCAGATTGTATCAAATAAGGCTTGAAACTGTTTTGAATAGGCGTATAGACTTGAGAATTTGAGAATATGTCGTCTAGCAGTAGAGACATATTTTCGGCAATATGAAGGAAGAGAGGTCGAAAACGCTTGATAGTCAAGGCCTTTACTTCATCACCAGCTAGCTGCTTTAAAAAGAGGTAGAGATTATAAGCCAGATAGCCCATCATCATACGTACTTCATTCTTAACCATGGTCGAACTATCTGTTTTATCCCCAAAGAATCCTGCTTTCCTTTCTTTGATAAAGTTTTCAGCATTCCCTCGTTCACGATAGAATTGAAACAGCTCCTCACTATCTACACTGCTTAAATTGGTTACAAGAGAGACCACATCATAGAACAATCCCCCTTCCTGTCTTTGGGAAAATTGGCAAACACGACGTGGCTGTCGCCAAGAATCGGCTTTATAAAGGGACTCTGAATAGGAAGAATGAGGTAAAATACTCAAATCCTCTGAACAAGGCAAGGTTAAATCTCCCAAGCGACTCAGAACAGCGTTCCTTTTCAGTTTGGTCAAATAGGCATGACCTCTATCTTCCAGTAAATCATAGAGTTTTGGGCTCACAAAACCGCTATCCATACGAAAAATCAGATGGTCAAACTGCTCTAAAATGGGGTGAATAAGGGCATCTGCTCCTTCTGAACAATAGCGATTTCCAGAACGTAACTGGGCATTCAGACAATAGCCAGTCTGGCTTTCAAAGGCATACAGGGGATGATAAGCTGTCACCTGATAATGAGCATTATAGTCGGCTCCCTCTTGATGCCCATAAGTGGTAAAATGAGTGGAATCCACATCAACGATAAGACTGGGTTGGCTTTGCATTTGTAAAAAGAGTTGAACCAGTTCAAAGTTTAGTCTTCGCAAGCTCCCAACAGTTGCTTCTGTTGAACGTGACAGAAAGCGAGACAAGGTTGGTTGAGACGCAACTTGTCCAGTTTCCAACAGTTTTGGAAAATAAGCATCTGATTTTAATTTCTTACAGGCATAGTCTATGTCATAGCCTGTAAGGATTTGAAAGAGAAATTGGATGACAATATCGGCATCCGAATAGTGATAATAGCGTCGTTTATCATCGCTCACAAGATGTTTTGAAATAGTTTCTTTTAGATTCAACTTTGTGAAGAGTTCTTTGAAGAGCAGAAGACCAGCTTGATTGGTCAGATTTCCACCATCGAAAGAAAAGTGTGATAAAGTATTGTTTTTCGTAGATTTATTTTATATACTGGTCATTGGAATTTCCTTTGTTTTGATTTTGTTTTCGATTATATCATAAAGGAGAAACTCCCTTTTGTCCAGTAAAAACAGCACCCAATGGGTGAAAAGAGAAAGCACCTAGAATCCTCGGTTTCATATCGATTCTGGATGCTTTTTGTGTTAGGTGTGAATAATTGGGGGAGAAAGAGATTGAAGATTGTCAAAAACAGATGAATGAATATATAGACGAGTATGAACATCAAGTGAGGAGATTGGAGAAATTAGTTAACACTATAAATTTTGCAATTGATAGTAAAGAGAGAGGCTTCAACATCCCATTAGAGTAATTTAAATGTATTTTAATTGTTACAGAAATCGTGATAAAATGATTAGCAGTAGTAGATTGGAGGAAATAGTGTGGGAAGCTTATTAGCTACTCGAATTAAGAGCAGAAGAAAAGAATTGAAATTATCTCAGAAAGAGTTAGCTGAAGGAATTTGTAAGCAAGGTCAGATTAGTCGTTTGGAGAACGGAGAATATACTCCAGGTTCAGAATTATTGCATCAACTAGCTAAAAGACTTAGTGTTAGTATGGATTATTTTTTTTGACGAGCAAATTTTGAATGAGAGTACAGAACTTATTTAGTTTAAAAAAATAGTTATAGTTGCTTAGTTTCAAACAAGCATGTTATAATAAAGCTATGGCATATAGTACAGATTTTAAACAGCGAGCATTAGATTACATCAAAGAGGGTCACAGCCATGTCGAGGCAGCCAAGGTTTTTGATGTCGGCGTCAGAACTCTCTTCACGTGGGAAAAGAAAGATGTGAACAAGGACACTTGGAGATGAAAAAGCGAGTCGT
>NZ_VMMK01000060.1:39471-43072 GCF_013277255.1 Streptococcus sp. 2154 | reverse complement strand
AGATAAGCCAGTGAATCAATGCCTTGTCTCATATCCGTTTTCCCACACACGAGATAGACCTGCCCTAGGCTAGATAGATGAATTGTCATAGAGCAACACCTTATCCAAAAGCTCTTCTATCATTTCGAGATTGTGGAATCTCTACAGGAACAATAGGTTGTGGCATTAAAATATCCTCCAATAGTTTTACTTTACTAATAGTATACAGGAGGTCTTCCATGAATGATAGATACCTTGTTATGACGCGCTTACCCTGCTTCCTTATTTTATCGCCATTATTTAACCACTTAGACTGATATAGAGACCAGATAGGCAAAAGAACTTGTTCTTGAAACTGACCTCTACTATAATGATTTTTGTAAGGGACGTGAGGCTTCACTATCAGAGAACTCAAGTTCATAAAAAAATTGGAGATAAACAAATGAAAAAATTATTGGGAATTGTCTTTTTATTAGCAGCAGTGACAGTATTGTATTTTGGTTCTGTTGGCTAGCCAAGTTTGAATGTCAGCCTATGGTCTTTGATTCCGGTGGGTCTGTTCCTCTTTTTCACTCTAGAGAATCTTTTGAAAAAAGACTACAAGGCTAGTCTGATGTGTTTGATTATTGCCTTTATCATCGCAAATGCAATTTTGGACCTGTTGCCAATTTCAAGTGGCTTGGTGATTGGAGCAGGTGTGCTGGCTTGTGTAGGGATTGGCTATCTATTTCCTGATAAAGAAGGAAAATAATACTCTTCGAAAATCTCTTCAAACCACGTCAACGTCGGCTTGTCGTAGATATGGTTACTGACTTGGTCAGTTCTATCCACAACCTCAAAACGGTGTTTTGAGCAGTCTGTGCCTAGCTTTCTAGTTTGCTCTTTGATTTTCATTGAGTATTAGAACAGAAAAATACTTGGAATATTTGTTTGTTTATTTTTATATAACAAACTATAAACACAACAAAAGTATAAAAAAAGACAAAAATCAACAGAAAACTATTGACAACGATTACATATAGTGTTATACTTATAGCATAAAGTTAATGGAAAGAAGGGAAAACCTTATGGGATTAGATCATTTCTTTGACAAAAACCTTGTGTTTTGCTTAGAAGCGGATAATCAAGAACATCTCTTTGATCAGGTTGCTACTTTATTGGAGGAACGAGAAATCGTGACTCCAACCTATCGTGAAGCCTTGATTACGCGTGAAAAGTCATTTCCAACTGGCTTAGATATGGAATTTTTGGGTAAGGATTTGCCGAATGTGGCTATTCCTCACACAGATATTGTTCATAATCTGGCTGAAAAAGTTGTGGTCGTTCGATTAGAAAAACCAGTGACTTTCCACAATATGATTGCACCGGATAAGGAAGTAGAAGTATCCTTGCTCTTCTTTATCATCAATAACTCGAGTTCAAGTCAAACGAATATTCTTGCTCAGTTGATGGACTTCTTTACTGGAAATGGTCATCTTGAAGACCTATCAAAAATTTCTGAACCAGAAGCCCTCTATGCTTATATAGCTGAAGCAATCGCTTAATCTTGTTTATTAAAAATATTAAATCGGAGGAAATCCATATGATTAAAATTCTTGCTGCCTGCGGTGCAGGTGTTAACTCAAGCCACCAAATTAAAAGTGCTCTTGAAGAAGAACTTTCAAACCGTGGTTTTGATGTTCACTGTGATGCGGTAATGGTCAAAGACGTTAATGAAGACCTTATCAAAGGTTATGACATCTTCACACCAATTGCTGCGACAGACCTTGGTTTTGACCCAGGTATTCCAGTTATCGAAGCTGGACCAATCTTATTCCGTATCCCAGCAATGAGTGCTCCAGTATTTGATAATATTGAAGCAGCTATCAAAGAACACGGATTAAGCTAATTTTAATTTGTTAACATTCATATAACATAAAAAAGGGAGGAACTGTTATGGATGCAATCTTTGGCCTAATCAAAGAATTTTTCACACCTATCTTAGATATGGGTGGACCTGTCATCATGTTAATCATTTTGACATTATTGGCTCTACTTTTTGGAGTGAAATTCTCCAAAGCGCTTGAAGGTGGTATCAAACTTGCCATCGCTCTTACTGGTATCGGAGCTATCATCGGTATGCTAAATGGTGCTTTCTCAGCATCAC
Source organism: Streptococcus sp. 2154 (assembly GCF_013277255.1). Lineage (NCBI taxonomy): Bacteria > Bacillati > Bacillota > Bacilli > Lactobacillales > Streptococcaceae > Streptococcus > Streptococcus sp. 2154. The sequence goes on along the minus strand of NZ_VMMK01000060.1, from coordinate 40,947 downwards.
TTGCAAAATTCGTTGAAAACACTGGTATCCAATTGAGTATCACTGACGTTGGTTGGGCACCACTTGCAACAATCACTTGGGGATCTGCTTGGACACTTTACTTCTTGCTTATCATGTTGATTGTCAACGTAGTAATGCTTGCTATGAAGAAAACTGATACACTTGACGTCGATATCTTCGATATCTGGCATTTGTCTATCACAGGTCTCTTGATTAAATGGTATGCAGACAACAACGGTGTGAGCCAAGGGGTTTCACTCTTTATTGCTACAGCAGCTATCGTCCTTGTCGGTGTGTTGAAAATTATCAACTCTGACTTGATGAAACCTACATTTGACGACCTTCTTAACGCACCAAGTTCATCACCAATGACATCAACTCACATGAACTACATGATGAACCCAGTTATCATGGTTTTGGATAAGATTTTTGAAAAATTCTTCCCAGGACTTGATAAATATGACTTTGATGCTGCTAAATTGAACAAGAAAATTGGTTTCTGGGGTTCTAAATTCTTCATCGGTTTCATCCTTGGTATCGTTATCGGTATTATGGGAACTCCACATCCAATTGCAGGAGTTGAAGATGCAGATAAATGGCGTCTTGTTATCAGAGGATGGTTGTCTCTTGGTTTGACTGCCGGTGTATCTTTGGAACTCTTCTCACTTATCGGTTCATGGTTCATCGCAGCCGTAGAACCACTATCACAAGGTATTACAAACGTTGCTACTAAACGTCTTCAAGGACGTAAATTCAACATCGGTCTTGACTGGCCATTCATCGCTGGTCGTGCTGAAATCTGGGCTTGTGCCAACGTACTTGCACCAATCATGTTGATTGAAGCTGTGCTTCTTTCAAAAGTCGGAAATGGTATCTTGCCACTTGCAGGTATCATCGCTATGGGTGTTACTCCAGCTCTCTTGGTTGTAACACGTGGTAAATTGCTCCGTATGATTATCTTCGGAACACTCTTGTTGCCACTCTTCCTTCTTTCAGGTACCCTTATCGCACCATTTGCAACAGAACTTGCTAAAGGTGTAGGTGCCTTCCCAGAAGGTGTGAGCCAAACTCAATTGATTACTCACTCTACTCTTGAAGGACCAATCGAAAAACTTCTTGGTTGGACAATTGGTAACACTACAACTGGTGATATCAAAGCAATTCTTGGTGCAGTAGTCTTCCTTGTATTCTATATCGGTATCTTTGCTTGGTACAGAAAACAAATGATTAAACGTAACGAAGAGTACGCAGCAAAAGCAAAATAATGCGCTCCTATAAAATGTAAATTGTTGAAACTAGGTTGTCATACTGTTTAGGAGTGACAGCCTAGGTTTTTTATAAACTATCAAGAAATCGGAGAAAATAATGGTAATTGAATTATACTCAATGAAAATCAAAGAGCAAACTAGGAAGCTAGCCGCAGGTTGCTCAAAACACAGTTTTGAGGGTGTAGATAAGACTGACGAAGTCAGCTCA
>NZ_VMMK01000060.1:6922-39369 GCF_013277255.1 Streptococcus sp. 2154 | reverse complement strand
CATACATACGGCAAGGCGACGCTGACGAAGTTTGAATTGGATTTTCACAGAGTGTAAATTGTTGAAACTAGGTTGTCATACAATGTATACCACTTGGGCTTTGGCAGTAGCTAACTGCACTAAATATAATATAAGGAGGGTTTTATGGGGAAAGGCCATTGGAATCGGAAAAGAGTTTATAGCATTCGTAAGTTTGCTGTGGGAGCTTGCTCAGTAATGATTGGGACTTGTGCAGTTCTATTAGGAGGAAATATAGCTGGAGAATCTGTAGTTTATGCGGATGAAACACTTATTACTCATACTGCTGAGAAACCTAAAGAGGAAAAAACGATAGTAGAAGAAAAGGCTGATAAAGCTTTGGAAACTAAAAATGTAGTTGAAAGGACAGAACAAAGTGAATCTAGTTCAACTGAGGCTATTGCATCTGAGAAGAAAGAAGATGAAGCCGTAACTCCAAAAGAGGAAAAAGTGTCTGCTAAACCGGAAGAAAAAGCTCCAAGGATAGAATCACAAGCTTCAAGTCAAGAAAAACCGCTTAGGGAAGATGCTAAAGCTGTAACAAATGAAGAAGTGAATCAAATGATTGAAGACAGGAAAGTGGATTTTAATCAAAATTGGCACTTTAAACTCAATGCAAATTCTAAGGAAGTCATTAAACCGGATGCAGATGTATCTACGTGGAAAAAATTGGATTTACCGTATGACTGGAGTATTTTTAACGATTTCGATCATGAATCTCCTGCACAAAATGAAGGTGGACAGCTTAACGGTGGGGAAGCTTGGTATCGCAAGACTTTCAAACTAGATGAAAAAGACCTCAAGAAAAATGTTCGCCTTACTTTTGATGGCGTCTACATGGATTCTCAAGTTTATGTCAATGGTCAGTTAGTGGGGCATTATCCAAATGGTTATAACCAATTTTCATATGATATCACTAACTATTTGAACAAAGATGGTCGTGAGAATGTGATTGCTGTCCATGCAGTCAACAAACAGCCAAGTAGCCGTTGGTATTCAGGAAGTGGTATCTATCGTGATGTGACTTTACAAGTGACAGATAAGGTGCATGTTGAGAAAAATGGGACAACTATTTTAACACCAAAACTTGAAGAACAACAACATGGCAAGGTTGAAACTCATGTGACCAGCAAAATCGTCAATACGGACGACAAAGACCATGAACTTGTAGCAGAATATCAAATCGTTGAACGTGGTGGTCAGGCTGTGACAGGTCTAGTACGTACAGAGAGCCGTACCTTAAAAGTACATGAATCAACAAGCCTAGATGCGATTTTAGAAGTTGAAAGACCAAAACTCTGGACCGTTTTAAATGACAAACCTGCCTTGTACGAATTGATTACGCGTGTTTACCGTGACGGTCAATTGGTTGATGCTAAGAAGGATTTGTTTGGTTACCGTTACTATCACTGGACTCCAAATGAAGGTTTCTCTTTGAATGGTGAACGTATTAAATTCCATGGAGTATCCTTGCACCACGACCATGGGGCGCTTGGAGCAGAAGAAAACTATAAAGCAGAATACCGTCGTCTCAAACAAATGAAGGAGATGGGAGTTAACTCCATCCGTACAACCCACAACCCTGCTAGTGAGCAAACCTTGCAAATCGCAGCAGAACTAGGTTTACTCGTTCAGGAAGAGGCCTTTGATACTTGGTATGGTGGCAAGAAACCTTATGACTATGGACGTTTCTTTGAAAAAGATGCCACTCACCCAGAAGCTCGAAAAGGTGAAAAATGGTCTGATTTTGACCTACGTACCATGGTCGAAAGAGGCAAAAACAACCCTGCTATCTTCATGTGGTCAATTGGTAATGAAATAGGTGAAGCTAATGGTGATGCCCACTCTTTAGCAACTGTTAAACGTTTGGTCAAGGTTATCAAGGATGTTGATAAGACTCGCTATGTTACCATGGGAGCAGATAAATTCCGTTTCGGTAATGGTAGCGGAGGGCATGAGAAAATTGCTGATGAACTCGATGCTGTTGGATTTAACTATTCTGAAGATAATTACAAAGCCCTTAGAGCTAAGCATCCAAAATGGTTGATTTATGGATCAGAAACATCTTCAGCTACCCGTACACGTGGAAGTTACTATCGCCCTGAACGTGAATTGAAACATAGCAATGGACCTGAGCGTCATTATGAACAGTCTGACTATGGGAATGATCGTGTGGGTTGGGGGAAAACAGCAACCGCTTCATGGACTTTTGACCGTGACAACGCTGGCTATGCTGGACAGTTTATCTGGACAGGTACGGACTATATTGGTGAACCTACACCATGGCACAACCAAAATCAAACTCCTGTTAAGAGCTCTTACTTTGGTATCGTAGATACAGCCGGCATTCCAAAACATGACTTCTATCTCTACCAAAGCCAATGGGTTTCTGTTAAGAAGAAACCGATGGTACACCTTCTTCCTCACTGGAACTGGGAAAACAAAGAATTAGCATCCAAAGTAGCTGACTCAGAAGGTAAGATTCCAGTTCGTGCTTATTCGAATGCTTCTAGTGTAGAATTGTTCTTGAATGGAAAATCTCTTGGTCTTAAGACCTTCAACAAAAAACAAACCAGCGATGGTCGTACCTACCAAGAAGGTGCGAATGCTAAGGAACTCTATCTTGAGTGGAAGGTTGCTTACCAACCAGGTACCTTGGAAGCTGTAGCTCGCGATGAAGCTGGAAAAGAAATTGCACGTGACAAGATTACCACTGCAGGGCAACCAGCAGGAGTTCGCCTCGTCAAGGAAGAACACGCCATCGCCGCAGATGGAAAAGACTTGACTTACATCTACTACGAAATCGTAGACAGTGAAGGAAATGTTGTACCAACTGCCAATAATTTGGTTCGTTTCCAATTGCATGGACAAGGTCAACTAGTCGGTGTCGATAATGGGGAACAAGCCAGCCGAGAACGCTATAAGGCGCAAGCAGATGGTTCATGGATCCGTAGAGCCTTTAACGGTAAAGGGGTTGCCATCGTTAAATCAACTGAACAAGCAGGTAAATTCACTCTGACTGCCCACTCAGACCTCTTGAAATCGGACCAAGTTACCGTCTTTACTGGTAAGAAAGAAGGACAAGAGAAGACTGTTTTGGGGACAGAAGTAGCAAGAGTTCGTACATTAATTGGTAAAGAACCAAAAATGCCGAAAACAGTAGGTTTTGTATACAGCGACGGTAGTCGTGAAAAACTTCCAGTAACTTGGTCTCAAGTCGATGTTAGTCAAGCAGGAGTTGTGACTGTTAAAGGTACAGCAAATGGACGTGAGGTAGAGGCTCATGTCGAGGTTCTAGCAATTGCGAAAGAATTACCAACAGTTAAACGTATTGCTCCAAATACTAACTTGAATTCTGTAGACAAATCTGTTTCCTATGTTTTGACTGATGGAAGTGTACAAGAGTATGAAGTGGACAAGTGGGAGATTGCCGAAGAAGATAAAGTTAAGTTAGCAATTCCAGGTTCTCGTATTCAAGCGACCGGTTATTTAGAAGGTCAACCAATTCATGCAACCCTTGTGGTAGAAGAAGGAAATGCTGCAGCACCTGTAGTGCCAACTGTTACTGTTGGAGGTGAGGCAGTAACAGGTCTTACTAGTCGACAACCAATGCAATATCGTACTCTATCTTATGGTGCCCAACTGCCAGAAGTCACAGCAAGTGCTGAAAATGCTGATGTGACAGTTCTTCAAGCAAGCGCAGCAAACGGCATGCGTGCGAGCATCTTTATTCAGCCTAAAGATGGTGGCCCTCTTCAAACCTATGCAATTCAATTCCTTGAAGAAGCACCAAAAATTGCTCACTTGAGCTTGCAAGTGGAAAAAGCTGACAGTCTCAAAGAAGACCAAACTGTCAAATTGTCGGTTCGAGCTCACTATCAAGATGGAACGCAAGCTGTATTACCAGCTGATAAAGTAACCTTCTCTACAAGTGGTGAAGGGGAAGTCGCAATTCGTAAAGGAATGCTTGAGTTACATAAGCCAGGAGCAGTCACTCTCAAAGCGGAATATGAGGGAGCTAAAGGCCAAGTTGATCTCACTATCCAGGCCAATACTGAGAAGAAGATTGCGCAATCTATCCGTCCAGTAAATGTAGTGACAGATTTACACCAAGAACCTACTCTTCCGTCAACAGTAACGGTTGAGTATGACAAAGGTTTCCCTAAAGCTCACAAAGTCACTTGGCAAGCTATTCCGAAAGAAAAACTAGACTCCTATCAAACCTTTGAAGTACTAGGTAAAGTTGAAGGAATTGACCTTGAAGCGCGTGCAAGAGTCTCTGTAGAAGGTATCGTTTCAGTTGAAGAAGTCAGTGTGACAACTCCAATCGCAGAAGCACCACAATTACCAGAAAGCGTTCGGACATATGATTCAAATGGTCACGTTTCATCAGCTAAGGTTGCATGGGATGCGATTCGTCCAGAGCAATACGCTAAGGAAGGTGTCTTTACAGTTAATGGTCGCTTAGAAGGTACGCGATTAACAACTAAACTTCATGTTCGCGTATCTGCTCAAACTGAGCAAGGTGTAAACATTTCTGACCAATGGACCGGTTCAGAATTGCCACTTGCCTTTGCTTCAGATTCAAATCCAAGCGACCCAGTTTCAAATGTTAATGACAAGCTCATTTCCTACAATAACCAACCAGCCAATCGTTGGACAAACTGGAATCGTAGTAATCCAGAAGCTTCAGTCGGTGTTCTGTTTGGAGATTCAGGTATCTTGAGCAAACGCTCCGTTGATAATCTAAGTGTCGGATTCCACGAAGACCATGGAGTTGGTGCACCGAAGTCTTATGTGATTGAGTATTATGTTGGTAAGACTGTCCCAACAGCTCCTAAAAACCCTAGTTTTGTTGGTAATGAGGACCATGTCTTTAATAATTCTGCCAACTGGAAACCAGTTACTAATCTAAAAGCCCCTGCTCAACTCAAGGCTGGAGAAATGAACCACTTTAGCTTTGATAAAGTTGAAACCTATGCTGTTCGTATTCGCATGGTTAAAGCAGATAACAAGCGTGGAACGTCTATCACAGAGGTACAAATCTTTGCGAAACAAGTTGCGGCAGCCAAACAAGGACAAACAAGAATCCAAGTTGACGGCAAAGACTTAGCAAACTTCAACCCTGATTTGACAGACTACTACCTTGAGTCTGTAGATGGAAAAGTTACGGCAGTCACAGCAAGTGTTAGCAACAATGGCCTCGCTACCGTCGTTCCAAGCGTTCGTGAAGGTGAGCCAGTTCGTGTCATCGCGAAAGCTGAAAATGGCGACATCTTAGGAGAATACCGTCTGCACTTCACTAAGGATAAGAACTTACTTTCTTATAAACCAGTTGCTGCGGTTAAACAAGCTCGCTTGGTACAAGTAGGTCAAGCACTTGAATTGCCGACTAAGGTTCCAGTTTACTTCACAGGTAAAGATGGCTACGAAACAAAAGACTTGTCAGTTGAATGGGAAGAAGTTCCAGCAGAAAATCTGACAAAAGCAGGTCAATTTACCGTTCGAGGCCATGTTCTTGGTAGTGATCTTGTTGCTGAGTTCACTGTACGAGTGACAGACAAGCTAGGCGAAGCTCTTTCAGATAACCCAGAGTATGATGAAAACAGTAACCAGGCCTTTGCTTCAGCCACTAACGATATTGATAGAAGCTCCCATGACCGTGTGGATTATCTCAATGACGGAGATCATTCAGAAAATCGTCGTTGGACAAACTGGTCTGCAAGACCGTCTACCAATCCAGAAGTATCAGCAGGCGTAATCTTCCGTGAAAATGGTAAGATTGTAGAACGGACTGTTGCACAAGGAAAAGTTCAGTTCTTTGTAGATAGTGGTACAGATGCACCATCTAAACTTGTTTTGGAACGTTATGTCGGCCCAGACTTTGAAGTGCCTATCTACTATTCAAACTACCAAGCCTACGAATCTGGACATCCATTTAACAATCCAGAAAATTGGGAAGCTGTGCCTTATCGTGCGGATAAAGACATTGCAGCTGGTGATGAAATCAACGTAACATTTAAAGCTATCAAAGCCAAAGCTATGAGATGGCGTATGGAGCGTAAAGCAGATAAGAGCGGTGTTGCGATGATTGAGCTGACCTTCCTTGCACCAAGCGAATTGCCTCAAGAAAGCACTCAATCGAAGATTCTTGTAGATGGAAAAGAACTTGCTGATTTCGCTGAAGATCGTCAAGACTACCAAATCACCTATAAAGGTCAACGGCCAAAAGTCTCAGTTGAAGAAAACAATCAAGTAGCTTCGACTGTGGTAGATAGTGGAGAAGATAGTCTTCCAGTACTTGTTCGCCTCGTTTCAGAAAGTGGAAAACAAGTCAAGGAATACCGTATCCAGTTGACTAAGGAAAAACCAGTTTCTGAGAAGACAGTTGCTGCTGTACAAGAAGATTTTCCAAAACTCGAATTTGTTGAAAAAGATTTGGCATACAAGACAGTTGAGAAAAAAGATTCAACACTGTATCTAGGTGAAACTCGTGTAGAACAAGAAGGAAAAACTGGTAAAGAACGTATCTTTACAGCGATTAATCCTGATGGAAGTAAGGAAGAAAAACTCCGTGAAGTGGTAGAAGCTCCGACAGACCGCATCATCTTGGTTGGAACCAAACCAGTAGCTCAAGAAGCTAAAAAACCACAAGTGTCAGAAAAAGCAGATACAAAACCAATTGATTCAAGTGAAGCTAGTCAAACTAATAAAGCCCAGTTACCAAATACAGGTAGTGCGGCAAGCCAAGCAGCAGTAGCAGCAGGTTTAGCTCTTCTAGGTTTGAGTGCAGGATTAGTAGTTACTAAAGGTAAAAAAGAAGACTAGAAATTTTGATACCTTCTTTATCATTAAAGACCAAAGAAAAACTCTTGTCCTAAATAGAAGATAAAGAGCCTGAGACAAAATAGTTCTCAACCACAAAAAAGCTAGATATTTCCAATTGCGGAACTCTAGCTTTTTAATTTTGAGTCGTTCTCTTATTGTATAGTAGATTGAAACTAGAATAGTACACTTCTACTTCTAAAACATTGTTAGAAATCAATTTGACTGTCCTTATCGATTTGTCCTGTTCTTATTTCATTTCACTATGTTTTAGGAGGTTATTGGCCATAAGTACCAATCCCATGTCAATTCTCACTTGACGCATCCCTCTCAGATTACATCTCTTGTAACCCAAACAAGCCTTTATCTGCCCAAAGACAGGTTCCACATCAATCTTGCGTTGAGCGAAAATCTGTCTACCTTGGGGAGATAAAAGCGCCTGACATTCTTTAACTTTCAAGTTTTGATAGCCTTCGTTCATATACAGTCCCTTTTGAGGGGCTGATTCAGGTTCGTCGGCGTAGTAAACCTTGATTTCCTGTTGCAAGTCTGTCTGTGTTTTCTGATGTTTGATATGGTGAAAACGATAGCACCAGCCATCAGGATGTGTGTAGCTATCCTCCTTGTTATCATAGTGCCAATTCGCTAAGTTTCTAGCTGACTGTTTATACCCTCTCTTTTGTTCCTTGTCAAACATGGCATATTTAATCAGAAGGGGAGTGATTTCTTCTTGAAAATAGACCTGTATCTGTTCTTGAAGTTTGGCGGAGAATTTCTCTGTCGTTTTCTTCCACACAAAACTATACTTGTTGGCATTGGCTTCAATCTTAGTTCCGTCAATAAACAGACAATCTACAGACAATCTAAGGTCACTAACTCTTCCATTTTTAAACGAAGATTGAGGTCGATGAAAAGATCACGAATAAGGTCTTCCATCCCTTCAGCGACTCGAAAACGATTGATGGTGCGATAGCTGACAACCAACTGCCCTGTTAGGTATTGCATAGCCAGATTTTCAATCATCATTTTTTCAATTTTTCGCCCAGAGAAAATCCCTTGTGAATAGGCAAATAGAAGAGCAGATACAAGCATTTTTGGGTGATAAGACGGGCGACCAAAGGCATGATAGAAGGCGTGGAAGTGATAATCCTCCAAGGTATTCACCACTTTTTCAATAGTAAAGACGAGATGGTCTTGTGGCAAGAAGGAACTGATTTCTAGTGGTAAAGTTGTTTGATTTGTGTTATAGTGAATATGCATGGGATAGCCTTTCTAAATGGTTTATTAAGCAATTCTATTTTACCAAGACTATCGCAACCATGCAAAAAAGCAACGGCAAATCCGTTGCTTTTTTTGGAGATAAGAGACTATTGTCCCAGACTCTTTTCTTTGTATAAAATTGTATAGTGTTATTGTCTATACTATTTTGTAGAGAAAGCAAAAATCCCTAGAAAAAAATGCTTAGGGATTCGACTATTTCATTAAGAACAATTCAACAATCATTTCTATATATATGATAAGGGTTAATAAGAATCCTGCACGCCAGAAGAATTTGATGAATTTAGGATAGTAAAAGCTGCGTTTTTTCAAAAGGAAGAAAAAGACGAGAATAATGGCTAGGAACGAGAGGGCTAGCCCCAGTCTAGGGAGGAAATTATGGGTAAAGGTTTTAGCTGTAATCAAGTAATACTCAAATACCAAGACTGGAAAAGCCAAATCCGCAAAGTTTCGTCCTAGTTTTTTTAATCTAAAAAGTTTGGTTAGGATAATGCAGACGACTAAGGTCAGTATCAATAATAAAATAGATGCTAATTTCATTAAAATCATACCCATATTGTATCATAAAAAAAGGCTAATGGAAACGAGAAACAGAGGAATTTATAGGAAAGTCAGGCTTTTGAGATTGTGGGTGATTTTTGTTATAATGAAAGTTATGAAATCTTATAATACCTTGAATGATTATTATCGAAAACTTTTTGGAGAAAAGACCTTTAAAGTCCCTATTGATGCGGGGTTTGACTGTCCCAATCGTGATGGAACTGTGGCTCATGGAGGCTGTACTTTTTGTACGGTTTCAGGTTCTGGAGATGCTATTGTAGCACCAGATGCGCCTATCCGTGAGCAATTTTATAAGGAAATTGACTTTATGCACCGCAAGTGGCCAGATGTTCAAAAGTATCTGGTTTATTTTCAAAATTTTACCAACACCCATGAAAAGGTGGAAGTCATCCGAGAGCGCTATGAGCAAGCTATCAATGAACCAGGTGTGGTAGGAATCAATATTGGAACGCGACCAGACTGTTTACCAGACGAAACTATCGAATACTTGGCTGAATTATCGGAGCGCATGCATGTGACGGTTGAATTGGGCTTACAGACCACTTTTGAAGAAACCTCTGACTTGATTAACCGTGCCCATTCTTATGAATTGTAGGTGGAAACGGTCAAGCGTTTGAGAAAGTATCCCAAGATTGAGATTGTTTCCCATTTGATCAATGGTTTGCCTGGTGAAACCCATGAGATGATGGTTGAAAATGTCCGCCGTTGTGTCACGAATAACGATATTCAAGGGATTAAACTGCATTTGCTCCATCTTATGACAAATACTCGTATGCAAGGAGATTATCACGAGGGACGTTTACAATTGATGAGTCAGGACGAATATGTCAGGGTCATCTGTGACCAACTGGAAATCATTCCCAAACATATCGTCATCCATCGAATCACAGGAGATGCACCTAGGGATATGCTGATTGGGCTTATGTGGAGCCTCAATAAATGGGAAGCTCTCAACAGCATTGAGATGGAGATGCGACGTCGTGGAAGTGTTCAAGGATGCAAGGCTGTAAAACAGGAGTTTGAAAATGAAAAGACCACTTGAGATGGCACATGATTTTTTGGCTGAGGTAGTGACAAAAGAGGATATCGTAGTGGATACGACCATGGGAAATGGTCATGACACGCTTTTTTTAGCCAAACTAGCCAAGAAAGTCTATGCCTTTGATATTCAGGAGCAAGCCTTGGAAAAGACCAAGGAGCGTTTGGACCAGGCTGGCTTGACAAATGCCCAGTTAATCTTGCAAGGTCATGAGACACTGGACCAGTTTGTTACAGAAGCCAAGGCAGGGATTTTTAATCTGGGCTATTTGCCGTCAGCTGATAAGTCTGTCATCACCCGACCGCAGACAACGATTGAGGCATTAGAAAAGCTATGTGGCTTACTTGTCAAAGGTGGACGAATTGCTATTATGATTTACTATGGTCATGAAGGAGGCGACCTCGAGAGAGATGCTGTCTTGGATTTTGTGATCCAGTTGAACCAACAAGAGTACACAGCTGCCATTTACCGAACTTTAAACCAAGTCAATAACCCACCGTTTTTAGTGATGATTGAAAAATTAGAGAGATACAGACATGGATAAACAATACCTACACGAAAAGCTGGATGCCATGCGCCAGAATTTTGTTGAATCAACCCACCACGAACGAGCGGTGGGCGTGCTAGACCAAGCGCATATGAGCAAAAAAATGCTTAAAATCAAGAAAAAATTAGTTGCTCTTGAAATGGAACGGTGCCAGAGAAAAATTGAGCACAAAGACTGTTCCAAGATTGACCAAAAAATCAAAGAGCAGAAGGAGATATTTGAATCCTGTTGTAAAAAAGATTAAGGAGGACGTGCGTGGAATTACTGATTTACCTCATCCTGTTTTTACTGGTTTTGATTGTCTCAAGTACAACCAATAAGCTCCTGCCCTTTTTGCCTCTCCCTTTGGTGCAAATTCTTTTGGGAATTGTGATTGGTCTCTTTTTACCCAATACTGACTTTCACCTTAATACGGAGTTGTTTTTGGCACTGGTTATCGGACCCTTGCTTTTCCGAGAGGCTGAAGAAGCAGATGTTACGGCTATTTTAAAACACTGGCGAATCATTGTTTATCTCATATTTCCAGTGATTTTTATCTCGACCCTGAGTTTGGGTGGCTTGGCCCATCTTCTTTGGTTCAGCCTTCCCTTGGCAGCTTGCTTGGCTGTTGGGGCAGCCCTTGGTCCTACGGACTTGGTGGCCTTTGCCTCTCTTTCGGAGCGTTTTAGCTTTCCTAAGCGCGTGTCCAATATCCTTAAGGGCGAAGGACTCTTGAATGATGCTTCTGGTTTGGTGGCTTTTCAGGTAGCTTTGACAGCTTGGACAACTGGAGCTTTTTCTCTGGGGCAAGCTAGCAGTTCGCTTATCTTTTCAATCCTAGGCGGTTTTTTAATTGGCTTTTTAACAGCCATGACTAATCGTTTCCTGCATAGCTTCTTGCTAAGTGTGCGCGCAACGGATATTGCTAGTGAGCTCCTTCTGGAATTGAGTTTACCCTTGGTAACCTTCTTCCTGGCAGAAGAAGTCCACGTTTCAGGGATTATTGCCGTCGTAGTTGCTGGGATTTTAAAGGCGAGTCGCTTCAAGAAAATCACGCTCCTCGAAGCCCAAGTGGATACGGTGACCGAGACAGTTTGGCATACAGTGAATTTTATGCTCAACGGTTCTGTCTTTGTGATTTTAGGAATGGAGTTGGAAATGATAGCAGAGCCTATCTTGACCAATCCAATCTATAATCCCTTGCTCTTGCTGGCATCTCTTGTCACCCTTACCTTTGTCCTCTTTGCTATTCGTTTTGTCATGATCTATGGCTATTTTGCCTATAGGACTAGACGTCTCAAGAAAAAGCTAAATAAGTATATGAAGGACATGCTTCTCTTGACCTTCTCAGGTGTCAAGGGAACGGTGTCGATTGCTACGATTCTCTTGATACCAAGTAATTTAGAACAGGAGTATCCTCTCTTGCTTTTCCTTGTTGCAGGTGTGACGCTTGTAAGCTTTTTAACAGGTCTCTTGATCCTGCCTCATCTTTCGGATGAACAGGAAGAAAGCAAGGACTATCTCATGCATATCGCCATTTTGAATGAAGTAACGCTGGAGTTGGAAAAAGAGTTGGAAGACACCAGAAATAAACTTCCCCTCTATGCGGCTATTGACAATTACCATGGACGTATTGAAAATCTCATTTTAAGCCAAGAAAACCAGGATGATCAAGAAGACTGGGCTGCTTTGAAACTCTTGATTCTTAGTATTGAAAGTGATGGACTGGAACAGGCCTATGAAGAGGGGAACATTAGCAATCGTGCTTACCGAGTTTACCAACGTTATCTGAAAAATATAGAACGAGGCATCAATCGTAAGTTTGCGTCACGATTGACCTATTATTTCCTTGTTTCTTTGCGGATTTTACGTTTTCTCCTTCATGAAGTTTTTACTCTCGGGAGGACTTTCCGTAGCTGGAAGGACAAGGAGCAAAGCCGTCTCCGTGCTCTTGATTATGACCAAATTGCAGAGCTCTATCTTGCCAATACAGAGATGATTATTGAAAGTTTGGAAAACCTGAAGGGAGTCTATAGACGCTCTTTGATTAGTTTTATGCAGGAGTCTCGTCTTCGAGAAACAGCTATTATCAGCAGTGGTGCCTTTGTCGAACGGGTTATCAATCGTGTCAAGCCCAACAATATCGATGAAATGCTGAGGGGCTATTATCTGGAGCGCAAGTTGATTTTCGAATACGAAGAAAAACGATTGATTACGACCAAGTATGCCAAGAAGTTACGACAAAATGTCAATAACTTAGAGAACTATTCCTTGAAGGAAGCTGCCAATACCCTGCCGTATGATATGGTGGAATTGGTAAGAAGAAATTAGTTAATACTCTTCGAAAATCTCTTCAAACCACGTCAGCGTCGCCTTGGATTATATATGTGACTGACTTCGTCAGTTTCATCTACAACCTCAAAGCAGGGCTTTGAGCAGCCTGCGGCTAGCTTCCGAGTTTGCTATTTGATTTTCATTGAGTATAAGATTATAAGTGAAGGAGTGTGACATGAAAAAGTGGTGGAAAGAGCTGATAGACAAGCCTCTATTAAAAGCTTTTTTGCATTATTATCAAGCATCAGATAGTGAGTTGACCAGTGTCGCAGTAGCCTACTATTGGTTGATTTCGATTTTTCCCCTGCTTTTGGTGGTGGTCAATATCCTCCCCTATTTTCAGATTCCTGTGGGAGAACTTCTGGGCTTTGTGAAAGACGTCCTGCCCCCAAGCCTCTATGAAGGTGTGGAAAAAATAGCCAGAGAAGTCTTGACGCAACCTTCAACAGGTTTATTGAGTTTTTCTGTCTTGTCGGCGCTATGGAGTTTTTCAAAATCTATGAATTTCTTGCAAAAAGCTTTTAACAAGGCTTATGGCGTCGAAAAGAGTCGTGGACTTATTTCCCATCAGATGGTGAGCCTCCTAGTCAGTTTTGGCTTGCAGTTCCTCTTTGCGTTTGCCTTGTTTTTGAGCTTGTTTGGGCAGATGCTTTTGGCTTTACTTGCTCATTATTGGACAAAAGATGGCATTATCTATCAGGCTTTACAAGGTTTGGCAGGTCCTCTGACTTACGCCCTCCTCTTTGCTATCTTGGTCATGCTTTATTATTTTCTTCCCAATCTATCTAACAGGAAAATTAGCTATACCCTACCAGGCAGTGCCTTTGTTCTCTTAGTGATTTTAGGTTTACTAACTCTGTTCTCTAGTTATCTCAATTACTATGTCCATCATTTAGTGGACGTCCGAATTTTAGGTTCCGTTCTTCTTGTTGTTATGATGTTTTGGTTTATCTTGATTGCTAAAATTGTTATCCTAGGTGCGGTGATCAATGCCAGTATACAGAGTTTGAAAGATCCTAGTTTTAGAAAAGACTAACTATTTATCCATTACAAAAGCGCATAGTATCAAGGTTCTATAAAGCCTTGATACTATGCGCTTTTGTGCTTTGACAGTTTTTGTATAGTTTTTGTCCAAGATTTCTAAATCATCTGATTAAATTCCTATTTTTCCCTATCATTGTCCCTGTTTTTTCGAAAATGGAAGGAGTATAATAAATCTATCAATAAAATGATAGGAGGAACTTTATGGGTCATATTTTCTTTTTTCTAAGTGTCTTTTTGGCAGGGATTCTATCCTTCTTTTCTCCTTGTATCTTACCCTTGTTACCAGTCTATGCAGGGGTGTTACTAGATGATAAGGATAGTGCTCAGGCTTCTAGTGGCAAATTTTCCATCTCAGTTGTTAGTTTATTACGAACTCTGGCCTTTATAGCAGGAATTTCCTTTATATTTATTTTGTTGGGCTATGGAGCTGGTTTTTTAGGCGACTTGCTTTATGCTTCTTGGTTTCAATATGTGACGGGTGCGGTTATCATTCTCTTAGGCTTGCACCAGATGGAGATTCTACACTTTAAGGGGCTTTATAAGGAAAAGAGGTTACAACTGCAAGGACAGGGGCAAAATGGTAAGGGCTATAGTCAGGCATTTTTATTGGGCTTGACCTTTAGTTTTGCTTGGACGCCTTGTGTGGGGCCGGTTCTTGGCTCTGTTTTGGCCTTGGCGGCTTCAGGTGGCTCAGGTGCTTGGCAGGGAGCGGGTCTCATGTTGGTGTACACGTTGGGCTTGGCGCTACCATTCTTGCTTCTAGCTCTGACCTCTAGTTATGTTTTGAAACATTTCCGAAAACTTCATCCCTATCTCGGAATCCTCAAAAAAGTGGGTGGTTTTCTCATTATTGTGATGGGACTCTTGGTTCTGTTTGGAAATGCTTCAATTTTAAGTCAATTATTTGAATAAAATGGAAAGGAATATCAATATGAAAAAATGGCAAACATGTGTTCTTGGAGCAGGTTCGCTCCTTTGTTTGACGGCTTGTTCAGGCAAGTCCATGACTAGTGAACACCAAACGAAAGATGAAATGAAGACGGAGCAGACAGCTAGTAAAACAAGCGCAGCTAAAGGGAAAGAGGTGGCTGATTTTGAATTGATGGGAGTAGATGGCAAGACCTACCGCTTGTCTGATTACAAGGGCAAGAAAGTCTATCTCAAATTCTGGGCTTCTTGGTGTTCCATCTGTCTGGCTAGTCTTCCAGATACGGATGAAATTGCTAAAGAAGCTGGCGACGACTATGTGGTCTTGACAGTAGTGTCACCAGGACATAAGGGGGAGCAATCTGAAGCGGACTTTAAGAATTGGTATAAGGGCTTAGATTATAAAAATTTCCCAGTCCTAGTTGACCCATCAGGCAAACTTTTGGAAACTTATGGCGTCCGTTCTTACCCAACTCAAGCCTTTATAGATGGTGAAGGAAAATTGGTCAAAACGCAACCAGGTTTCATGGAAAAAGATGCAATTTTACAAACTTTGAAGGAATTAGCCTAGGAGGTGTCCTATGAATGATAAGTTAAAAATCATCATGTTGCTAGGAGTATTTTTTCTAGCCATAACCGGTTTCTATTTTCTATTGATGAGAAATGCAGGGCAGACAGATGCCTCGCAAATTGAGAAAGCGGCAGTTAGCCAAGGAGGAAAAACAGTGAAAAAAACAGAAGTTAGTAAAGATGCAGATTTGCACGAAATTTATCTAGCTGGTGGTTGTTTCTGGGGAGTTGAGGAGTATTTTTCTCGAGTTCCTGGGGTAACAGATTCCGTTTCAGGCTATGCAAATGGTAGAGGGGAAACAACCAAGTACGAATTGATTAACCAAACAGGTCATGCGGAGACTGTTCATGTCACCTATGACGCCAATCAAATTTCTCTCAAGGAAATCCTGCTTCACTATTTCCGCATTATCAATCCAACCAGTAAGAATAAACAAGGAAATGATGTGGGAACCCAGTACCGTACCGGTGTTTACTACACAGATGACAAGGATCTAGAGGTGATTAACCAAGTCTTTGATGAGGTGGCTAAGAAGTACGATCAGCCTCTAGCAGTTGAAAAGGAGAGTCTGCAGAATTTCGTAGTGGCTGAGGATTACCACCAAGACTATCTCAAGAAAAATCCAAATGGCTACTGCCATATCAATGTTAATCAGGCGGCCTATCCTGTCATTGATGCTAGCAAATATTCCAAACCAAGTGATGAAGAATTGAAAAAGACCCTGTCACCTGAGGAGTATGCAGTCACCCAAAAAAATCAAACAGAACGGGCTTTCTCAAACCGCTACTGGGATAAATTTGAATCTGGTATCTATGTGGATGTGGTAACTGGCGAACCTCTCTTTTCATCAAAGGACAAGTTTGAGTCTGGTTGTGGCTGGCCTAGTTTTACCCAACCCATCAGTCCAGATGTTGTCACCTACAAGGAAGATAAGTCCTACAATATGACGCGTATGGAAGTGCGGAGCCGAGTAGGAGATTCTCACCTTGGGCATGTCTTTACGGATGGTCCACAGGACAAGGGCGGCTTACGTTACTGTATCAATAGCCTCTCTATCCGCTTTATTCCCAAAGACCAAATGGAAGAAAAAGGCTACGCTTATTTACTAGATTATGTTGATTAATACTCTTCGAAAATCGCTTTAAACCACGTCAGCGTCGCCTTACCGTGGGTAGGGTTGAGACGGAGCAAAAACTCAATTTGAGGAGAAAATAAAGCAAATTTTCTAACAATAAAACACATAATATCAAGGATTTTTAATACCTGATACTATGCGTTCTCTAATTTAAAAGACTTTTTGCCCAGTCTCTCTATCTACAACCTCAAAGCGGTACTTTGAGAAACCTGTGGCTAGCTTCCTAGTTTACTTTTTGATTTTCATTGAGTATAAGAAGTCTTTCCTAAGCAGTGAGAGGAGAATTTTGCTATACTGATACTAGTAAGTGGTAAAGGAGAGAAGCATGACCTATACAATCTTAATTGTAGAAGATGAATATCTGGTAAGACAAGGTTTGACTAAACTGGTCAATGTAGCAGCCTACGATATGGAAATCATCGGTCAGGCTGAAAATGGAAGGCAGGCTTGGGAATTAATCCAAAAACAGGTGCCAGATATCATTTTAACCGATATCAACATGCCTCAGCTAAATGGCATCCAGTTGGCCAGTCTGGTTCGGGAAACCTATCCTCAGGTTCATCTAGTTTTTTTGACTGGCTACGATGATTTTGATTATGCCTTGTCTGCTGTCAAACTCGGTGTGGATGACTACCTGCTCAAGCCCTTTTCTCGTCAGGATATTGAGGAAATGTTGGGGAAAATCAAGCAAAAACTAGATAAGGAAGAGAAGGAAGAGCAGTTACAAGATTTATTGGCCGATAAGTTTGAAGGAAACATGGCCCAGAAAATCCAGTCCCATCTGGCTGATAGCCAGTTTAGTTTAAAGTCTTTGGCCAGTGACTTAGGTTTTAGTCCGACTTATCTGAGTTCCTTGATTAAGAAAGAGCTGGGCCTGCCTTTTCAGGATTATCTGGTGAGAGAACGTGTCAAACAAGCCAAGCTTTTGCTTTTAACTACAAATCTGAAGATTTATGAGATAGCTGAAAAGGTTGGTTTTGAAGATATGAACTATTTTACCCAACGTTTTAAGCAGATTGCAGGTGTGACACCTCGTCAGTTTAAGAAGGGAGAAGACCGATGAAGCGTTCTTCTCTTTTAGTTAGAATGGTTATTTCCATCTTTCTGGTCTTTCTCATTCTCCTAGCTCTGGTTGGAACTTTCTACTATCAATCAAGTTCTTCAGCCATTGAGGCCACCATTGAAGGCAATAGCCAAACGACCATCAGCCAGACTAGCCACTTTATTCAGTCTTATATTAAAAAATTAGAAACCACCTCGACCGGTTTGACCCAGCAGACGGATGTCCTAGCCTATGCTGAGAATCCCAGTCAAGATAAGGTCAAGGGAATCCGAGATCTATTTTTGACCATCTTAAAGGCAGACCAGGACTTGAAAGCAGTGGTTTTGGTGACCAAATCTGGTCAGGTCATTTCTACAGATGACAGTGTTCAGATGAAAACTTCTTCAGATATGATGGCTGAGGATTGGTACCAAAAGGCCATTCATCAGGGAGCCATGCCCGTTTTGACTCCAGCTCGTAAATCAGATAGTCAATGGGTCATTTCTGTCACTCAAGAACTTCTTGATGCAAAGGGGGGCAATCTTGGCGTGCTTCGCCTGGATATTTCCTACGAAACTCTGGAAGCCTATCTCAACCAACTCCAGTTGGGGCAGCAGGGCTTTGCTTTCATTATCAATGAAAACCATGAATTTGTCTACCATCCTCAACACACAGTTTATAGTTCGTCTAGCGAAATGGAGGCCATGAAACCCTATATCGAGACAGGTCAGGGCTATACGCTAGATCACCAATCCTACGTCAGTCAGGAAAAGATTGCAGGAACTGATTGGACGGTGCTTGGCGTGTCTTCGCTGGAGAAGTTAGACCAGGTTCGGAGTCAATTCATGTGGACCTTGCTTGGGGCAAGTGTCACATCTCTTCTTGTCTGTCTCTTCTTGGTTTGGTTAAGTCTCAAACGCTGGATTGCTCCTTTAAGGGACTTGAGAGAAACCATGTTGGAAATTGCTTCTGGTGCTCAAAATCTTCGTGCCAAGGAAGTTGGTGCCTATGAACTGAGAGAAGTAACTCGCCAATTTAATGCCATGTTGGATCAGATTGATCAGTTGATGGTAGCTATTCGTAGCCAGGAAGAAACGACCCGTCAGTACCAACTTCAAGCTCTATCAAGCCAGATTAACCCCCATTTCCTCTATAATACCTTGGATACCATCATCTGGATGGCTGAATTTCAGGATAGTCAGCGAGTGGTTCAGGTGACCAAGTCCTTGGCGACCTATTTCCGCTTGGCACTCAATCAAGGCAAGGACTTGATTTGCCTGTCTGATGAAATCAATCATGTCCGCCAGTATCTCTTTATCCAGAAACAACGCTATGGAGATAAGCTGGAATACGAGATTGCTGAAAATCCTGCCTTTGATAACCTAGTCTTGCCCAAGTTGGTTTTGCAACCTCTGGTGGAAAATGCTCTTTACCATGGCATCAAGGAGAAGGAAGGTCAGGGACATATTATAGTTTCTGTTCAGAAACAGGATTCAGGATTGGTCATCCGCATTGAGGATGATGGAGTTGGCTTCCAAGATGCTGGTGATAGTAGTCAAAGTCAACTCAAACGTGGGGGAGTTGGTCTTCAAAATGTCGATCAGCGTCTCAAACTTCATTTTGGAGAACATTACCAGATGAAGATTGATTCTGCACCCGACAAAGGAACGACGGTTGAAATATACATAAATAGAATAGAAACTAGTTAACTCCCAGTCAATTCTGGGAGTTTTATGCGTAATTGGGCAAGCTTTCCAGGTCGTCTATCTTGCTAAAAACAAGAAAAAACGGTATGATAGATAGTGACAAAAGAGGTAGCAGAGATGAACGAGACACAGATTCAAAGAGAAACACGTCAGATAGTGAAAGATGTTTTAGAAAAGGCCAATTTGAAGCAAGGATCTATCTTTGTTTTGGGTCTTTCCTCTAGTGAAGTGATAGGTGGTCAGATTGGCAAGGAATCCAGCCAAGAAATTGGCGAAATCATTGTGAAGACCATCCTAGATCTCCTAGAAGAAAAAAGAATTCATCTAGCTGTTCAAGGCTGTGAGCATGTCAATCGGGTTCTCGTCGTTGAACGTCAGGTGGCAGAGCAGTTTGGTCTGGAAATCGTCAGTGTCCTTCCTACTCTCCATGCAGGAGGTTCAGGTCAATTGGCAGCCTTTAAGTTTATGCAAGATCCAGTTGAGGTTGAATTTATCAAGGCTCATGCTGGATTGGATATCGGAGATACTGCAATTGGTATGCATGTCAAGCATGTTCAGGTTCCGATTCGCCCTCTTTTGAGAGAGATTGGTCATGCCCATGTAACGGCGCTGGCTAGTCGTCCAAAATTAATCGGAGGTGCGCGTGCGCACTATCCGCAAGATTCTATCAGAAAGTCGTGAGAATAAATAAAGGAGATGAAAGTGTTTAAAAAAGACCGTTTTTCAATTCGTAAGATTAAGGGAGTTGTAGGTTCTGTATTTCTTGGAAGCCTTTTGATGGCTTCTTCTGTAGTGGACGCAGCCACCTATCACTATGTAGATAAAGAGGTTATTTCACAAGAAGCTAAAGATTTAATCCAGACAGGAAAGCCTGATGGAAATGAACTTGTTTATGGTTTGGTGTATCAAAAAAATCAGCTGCCACAAACAGGGACAGAAGCATCTGTTTTGACAGCTTTTGGTTTGCTGACTGTTGGGAGCTTGCTTTTAATCTACAAGAGAAAGAAAATTGCCAGCGTCTTTCTAGTTGGAGCTATGGGATTGGTAGTCCTTCCTAGTGCAGGAGCTGTAGATCCAGTTGCTACTCTAGCACCGGCTAGTCGAGAGGGTGTTGTTGAAATGGATGGTTATCGTTATGTTGGTTATCTATCAGGTGACATCCTCAAAACGCTTGGCTTGGACACTGTTTTAGAAGAAGACTCAGCTAAACCTGAAGAGGTAACTGTGGTCGAAGTTGAGAATCCCCAAGTAACAACAAATCAGGAGCAAGATAAGCCAGAAAACCGAGCAGTAGAGACAGAGGAAGCTCCTAAAACAGAAGAAAGTCCAAAGGAAGAACCAAAATCGGAGGTAAAACCTACTGACGAACCCCTCCCTAAAGGAAAAGATGAAAAAGAAGCTTCAGCAGAACTAGCTCCAGTTGAAGAAGTAAGTGGAGTAGTTGAGCCAAAAACAGATGAACAAGCACCAGTCAAACTGGAAAGTCAATCATCAGACAAACCAGCTGAGGAATCAAAAGTTGCAACTCCAGTAGAACAACCAAAAGTCCCAGAACAACCCGTGCAACCTACACAACCGGAGCAACCAAGGATACCAAAAGAATCATCACAACCAGAAGATCCTAAAGAGGATAAGGTATCGGAAGAGACACCGAAACAAGAAGATGCACAGCCAGAAGTAGTAGAAACAAGAGATGGGGCTGCTAATCAACCTGTTGAAGAACCAAAAGTGGAAACACCTGCTGTAGAAAAACAAACGGAACCAGCTGAGGAACCAAAAGTTGAACAAGCAGGTGAACCAGTCGCGCCAAGTGAAGGCGAAAAGGCACCAGTCTCTCCAGAAAAGCAACCAGAAGCTTCTAAAGAAGAGAAGACTGCGGAAGAAACACCGAAACAAGAAGAACAACCAGTAGAAGCTCAAGTTGAACCAGAAAGTCAACCAACAGAAACTTCACCAGCTGCTCAACCAGCAGAAGATCAGGATGAAGAAACAAAAGTAGAACAGCCAGCAGTAGAACATAAAACAACTCCTGAAGCAGGTGTGTTAAATGTAATAGAAGTTAAGTCTGAAGTTATAGTAACTAAAGAGCCTGTGCCTTTTAAGACAGTTGAGCAAGATGATGAGAACCTCGCTAAGGGAAAAACAAGGGTTATTCGAGAAGGTGTTGCTGGCGAACGCACTATTTTAACTGAAGTCACTACTACTGATGGTAGACAGTCCAGTAAAGTACTAGAGGATACAATAACAACCAATCCAGTAGATGAAATAAAGGGTGTTGGTACTAAAGAACCAGTTGATAAAAGTGAGTTAAAGAATCAAATTGATAAAGCTAGTTCAGTTTCTCCTACTGATTATTCTACAGCAAGTTACAATGCTCTTGGATCTGTTTTAGAAGCTGCAAAAGGTGTATATGCTTCTGACTCTGTAAAACAACCTGAAGTAGATAGCGAAACAGATAAACTTAAAGCTGCTATTGACGCTCTTACTGTTGATAAAAGTGAACTAAACAATACTATCACTGACGCGAAATCAAAAACTAAAGAACACTACAGCGATGCAACTTGGGCAAATCTTCAAACTGTACTAGCTGAAGCTGAAAAAGTTACAAGCAACCCAGCAACAAAACAAAGCGAAGTAAATCACATTGATGAAAAACTTAAAGCTGCTATTGCTGGATTAAATACAGATAAGACTGAACTTGAAAAACAACTTGCTGATGCTCAGTCTAAGACTGCTACTGACTACAGTACTGTATCTTGGAGCGCTCTAGAAGAAGCGAAAAATGCCGCTCAAACTGTAAAAGACAACAATAAGGCTACTCAAGCTCAAATCGACGAAGCTGCCAAAAAACTGAAAGCGGCTATCACTGATTTAACTACAGATAAGACTGAACTTGAAAAACAACTTGCTGATGCTCAGTCTAAGACTGCTACTGACTACAGTACTGTATCTTGGAGCGCTCTAGAAGAATCGAAAAATGCCGCTCAAGCTGTAAAAGACAACGACAAAGCTACTCAAGCTCAAATCAAGGATGCAACTGAAAAACTTAAAGTTGCTATCGATGCTCTTACTGTTGATAAAACAAAATTACAAGAACAAATAACAAGAGCAGAAACTAAACAAGAAGCTGACTATAGCCCTAATACTTGGAATGAATTTAAAAAAGCTGAAATAAAAGCTAAAGAAATCAACAGCCGAACTACTCCTCTTCCTAAACAAAGTGAAATAGATGCGGCTACTCAAGCTCTTCAAGACGCTATTAAAGCTCTTGCTGTAGATAAAACTGCACTACAAAGTGCTATTAACACAGCTAACAGCAAACGTAAAGAAGAATACACTACTCAAACATGGAAATCTTTAGAAGACACTCTTACAGCAGCAAAATCTGTAAATGCAGATGATGCTACTACTCAAAGCAAAGTTAATGCAGCTACCAAAAAATTAGAAGAAGCTATCAAAAACTTAGCTCCATTAACTGAAAAACCAGTATTAACATTTGTAAATACTGATAAGAAAGTATTAGATAAAGAAGTAGTTGCTAAGTATTCTCTAGAGAATCCAACTAAGACAAAAATTAAATCAATCACAGCTACCCTGAAAAAAGATGGACAAGTTGTTAAGACTGTGAATCTAACAGAAAATAATCTAAATGCGTTATTAGACAATGTAGAATACTTCAAAGAGTATACTCTATCTACTACTATGGTTTATGATAGAGGTAATGGTCAAGAAGAAACTGAAACATTAGAAGATAAACAAATACAATTAGACCTTAAAAAAGTTGAAATTAAAAATATTAAAGAAACAAGCTTAATAAGTGTTGACGATGCAGGTGTTGAAACTGACTCAAGTTTACTTTCAGAAAACCCAACGAATGTTGCTTCACTTTACCTACGAGTTACAACTCATGACAACAAAGTTACAAGACTTGCTGTTGACAAGATTGAAGAAGTAGAAAAAGACGGAAAAACTTTATATAAAGTTACTGCCAAAGCACCAGACTTAGTTCAACGTAATGCTGATAACACACTTAGCGAAGAGTATGTTCATTACTTTGAAAAACAAAAAGCAAAAGAAGGTAATGTTTACTACAACTTCAATGAGCTTGTAAAAGATATGCAAGCTAACCCTAGCGGTGAGTTCAAACTTGGTGCAGACTTGAATGCAGCTAATGTACCAACACCAAATAAACAATATGTTCCTGGTAAATTCAGTGGGACTTTAACAAGTGTTGATGGTAAACAATACACAATCCACAATATGGCTCGTCAGTTATTTGATAACATTGAAGGTGGAACAGTTAAAAACATTAATTTAGGTAATGTTAATATTAATATGCCTTGGATTGAAAATATTTCAGCACTATCGCGAGCACTTAAAAATGGTACTGTAGAAAATGTTAAAGTAACAGGTAGCATTCTAGGTAAAGATGGTATTGCTGGTATTGTTAATAAGGGAGACATAGGTGGGCTTCTTAAAAATGTTGCTTTTATTGGTAAACTAACAGGAGTTGGTAATAGACCTTGGGATATCGGTGGTATTGCCGGAGAACTTTGGAGAGGAAATATTAAACACGCATATGTAGATGCTGATATTACCGCAGATAAAGCACGTGTAGGTGGACTTGTTGCTAGAACAGATAACGGTTCTGATCCTAATGGAATTGATAAGTATGCATCTGTTCGCAACGCTGTTACTAAAGGTACTATTAACGTGAAAAATCCTGTTGATGTTGGTGGATTCATTAGTAAAAACTGGACATGGGGGCGTGTTGCTGATACAGTCTCAATGATGAAAGTTAAAAACGGTGAAGAATTCTATGGATCTAGAGATTTAGAAGCAGAAGATGGATACTATACAAGAAACTGGATTGAAAGAAACTACGTTGTTAAAGATGTGAGTGAAGGTTCTCACTCATTTAAGGGTTCTCGTAGTAATCGAATCCAAGAAATCAGCTTGGAAGAAGCAAACAAGAAAATAGAGTCATTCGGAATTACTGCTGATAAATTCGAAATTAAACCTCTTATTGAAGAGAAACTTAACAATACTAAACCAAAAGCTGATACTTATAAAGATACTCAAGATTATGATGCATCTCGTGAACTTGCCTACCGTAATATCGAAAAACTTCAACCGTTCTACAATAAAGAATGGATTGTAAACCAAGGAAATAAATTAGCTGCTGATAGTCATCTTATGACCAAGGAAGTCCTATCAGTTACTGCTATGAAGGGCAATGCCTTTGTAACAGAATTGGCTGATGCTGACCACATTTTGGTGCACTATGCTGATAAGACCAAAGATATCTTTACTGTTTCGCTGAAAGAATCTAATGTCAAACAAGTGAAAGAGTACAGCATTGCTGAACTCGGAGAAGTTGTCTATACGCCTAATATCGTTGACAAAGACCGTAGTGATCTTATCAATGCTATCGTTGAAAAATTAAGCCCAGTTGAGCTACAATCAGATCCTATCTACACACACCTAAATAGAACCGGTCCTAACAAAGTAAATGCGATTAAGAACCTTTACCTCGAAGAAACCTTCAAAGAAGTCAAGGATAATCTGGCGAAATTTGTGAAACAGTTGCTTGAAAATGAAGATCATCAATTAAACACAGATGAATCTGCTAAACGCGCCTTGATCAAGAAGATTGATGACAATAAGGCTGCTGTTCTTCTTGGATTAGCTTACCTAAATCGTTACTACGGTGTTAAATTCGATGACTTTAATATTAAAGAATTAATGCTATTCAAACCTGACTTTTATGGTAAAAATGTTAATGTGTTAGACTTCTTGATTAAGATTGGTTCTAAAGAAAGAAATGTTAAAGGGGATAGAACTTTAGAAGCTTATCGCGAAACTATCGGTGGAGTTATCGGCATAGGCGAGTTAAACAGTTTCTTAGACTATAATATGCGTCTATTCACAGAAGATACGAACCTAAACGATTGGTTCATAAAAGCTACTAAAGATAATGTATATATTGTTGAACCTAAAACTACAACACCTGAATTTGCTGATAAGAAACACAGAGCCTACGAGGGATTAAACAATGACATGCATGGTAAGATGATTTTACCACTTCTTAACCTGAAAGATGCACATATGTTCTTAATCTCAACATATAACACTATGGCTTACAGTTCATTTGAAAAATACGGTAAGAATACTGCAGAAGAACGCGAAGCATTCAAAGCTGAAATCAATAAAGTCGCTAAAGGTCAACAAAATTACCTAGACTTCTGGTCTCGCTTATCATTAGATAAAGTTCGTAATCAACTGCTTAAGAGCAACAACATGGTTCCAACTCCTGTGTTAGATAACCAAAACTATAAAGGAATCAGCACAGATAAATACGGACATACGAATAGTGGTAAAGACGTAGCACCTATCCGTGAATTATACGGACCAACAGGTCGTTACCACGCCACTGATTGGCGTATGGGGGCTGTAGCTCGTATTTACGGTAACCCTTATAAAGATGATTCAGTCTTCTTCATGGTTACTGATATGATTAGTGATTTCGGTATCTCAGCCTTCACTCATGAAACAACTCACGTAAATGACCGTATGGTTTACTTAGGTGGTTCAAGACACCGTGAAGGTACAGATCTTGAAGCATTTGCTCAGGGGATGTTACAAACGCCATCGGTATCAAATCCAAACGGAGAATATGGCGCATTAGGTCTAAACATGGCCTACGAACGTCCAAACGATGGAAACCAATGGTACAACACAAATCCAAATGACCTCACTTCTCGCGCTGAAATCGATCATTACATGAAAGGTTTCAACGATACTCTAATGCTTCTTGACTACCTTGAAGGTGAAGCAGTTCTTGATAAACACAATAAAGACTTAAACAACGCTTGGTTTAAGAAAGTTGCTAAAAAACTACGTAACGCTAATACGAAGAACCAGTATGACGAGGTTCGTGATCTGAATGCAGAAGAAAAAGAATATAACTTGACTTCTGTTAACGATCTAGTAGACAAGAACTTCATGACTAAACACGGTCCTGGTAATGGTACTTATGACCCAACTGGATTTGGCTCTGCCTATGTAACTGTACCAATTACCGCTGGTATCTATGGTGCTAACACAAGTGAAGGAGCTCCAGGAGCAATGTCATTCAAGCATAACACCTTCCGTATGTGGGGTTACTTTGGATATGAAAAAGGCTTCCTAAATTATGCTTCTAACATGCTGAAAAATGAGTCTAAAAAAGCTGGTCATGCTACTCTAGGTGATGATTTTATTATCAAGAAAGTTTCTGATGGTAAATTTAGCAACCTAGAAGATTGGAAGAAAGCTTACTTCGAAGAAGTTGTGGATAAAGCTAAAAAAGGAATTCAATCTATTGAAATTGATAGTACAATATACAATAGTTATGAAGACTTGAAACGTGCATTTGCTGAAGCAGTTGATAAAGATAAGGCGACATTGAAGACAGATAAAGATGGAAATAAATCTGTTTCTATGTCTAATACAGTGACACTTAAAGAAAAACTCTTCAAGAAACTTCTTCAACAAACAAATAGCTTTAAAACTTCAATCTTTAAATAATCGAAATCTCTCATCTGCTTTGCGGATGAGGGTTTTCTTATTTTATGCTATACTTAAGGTATGCATAGAAAAACAGTGATTGATTTTAGGGCTTTGGGGGAGAGATACATCTTTACCCAGCCTATTAAAGAGTTGAAAACGAGAAATGTAGAAGAAGTGGCAGATTTGCTGGCACAAGTGGAAAGCTACCAAGAGCAAGGTTATTATGTGGTGGGCTATGTCAGCTACGAGGCTGCACCTGCTTTTGAGGAAAAATTAGCAGTTCACAAGGATCCCCTACTGGGAGAGTACCTGCTTTACTTTACTGTTCATGATAGCGTAGAAACTTCCCCTATTCCTCTGACTTATGAGGATATTGATTTGCCCTCAAATTGGCAGGAAGTGACGTCTGCAGCAGACTATGAAAAGGCCATTGCCCAAATTCACCATCATTTGCGTCAGGGAGACACCTATCAGGTCAACTACACCGTCCAACTCAAGCAAAAGTTAAGTGCCAATCCTTTTGCCATCTACAATCGTATGGTGGTAGAGCAGGAGGCGGGCTACAATGCCTATGTGGAACATGACGATATGGCAGTAATTTCCATGAGCCCAGAGCTCTTTTTTGAGCAAAATGACCGCGAATTGACAACACGACCAATGAAGGGGACGACTCAGCGTGGCATGACTGACAAAGAAGACTTGGAGCAGGCCAGTTGGTTGGAACAGGATCCTAAAAATCGCTCTGAAAATATGATGATTGTGGACCTCTTGCGCAATGATATGAACCGTATTTCTGAAGTGGGGAGCGAGCACGTGGAGCGTCTGTGTCAGGTAGAGCAGTATTCAACGGTTTGGCAGATGACTTCGACCATCAAGAGTCAGTTGCGAGAGGATGTGGACCTTGTTGAAATCTTCCGCTCACTCTTTCCTTGTGGTTCCATAACGGGTGCACCGAAAATTGCGACAATGGAGATTATCAAGGACTTGGAGCCTCAACCGCGTGGAGTTTACTGCGGAACGATTGGTCTCTTGCTTCCAAATGGACGACGGATTTTCAATGTTGCCATTCGGACCATTCAACTGCATCAAGGGAAAGCCATCTATGGAGTTGGCGGAGGTATTACATGGGATAGCACCTGGGAATCTGAATACCGCGAGGTTCATCAAAAGGCAGCAGTTCTCTATCGTAAACAAGCTCGTTTTCAGCTGATTACGACTGGGAAAATCAGCCAAAAACAACTGCTGTTTGAAGAACAACATCTGGAAAGACTGATAAAAGCTAGTCGATATTTTGCCTTTCCTTTTGACCCAGAAATTTTGAGACAAAAGATTGAAGAAGAGTGTCAGACTTGTGATGCTAATCAAGATTACCGCTTGCGAATCAGCCTTAGCAAATCTGGAGAGATAGAAGTCAATCGTCAAGTATTAACACCCCTTAGTCCACAGTTCTGCCAGGCTAAACTTTGTCTGCAAGAAGCCAATTTGCAACTATCCTTTACCTACTTTAAAACCACTCATAGACCGCATTTGAACCTAGGAGAACAAGAGATCATTTACCACAATAAGTCAGGAGAACTGCTTGAAACCTCTATAGGAAATTTGGTTTTGAAAATCACTGGAAAACTCTACACACCGCCTATCCGGCTTGGAATCTTGCCAGGAATTTACCGTCAGTATTTACTAGAAACAGGACAGGTAGAAGAGAAAGTCTTGACTTTAAAAGACTTAGCCCAAGCTGAGGCTATATATGGCTGTAATGTAGTGAGAGGCTTGTATGAATTAAACCTAGAGGAGAATTAGATGAAACTGATATTTTTGCACGGGTTAGGGCAGTCAGCAGAGTCTTGGAAAGAAGTTCGGAATCTACTGACAGATTATCCTTCTGAGGCTATCGAGTTATTTCCTTCTGGAGTTAGTAACTATCAACAAGCTAAAGAGCGAGTTTATCAGCACCTAGCTCAAGAGACAGAACCTTTTGTTTTGATTGGATTGTCCTTAGGTGCTGCCCTGACACTAGAACTTTCCAGTTACGATTCACCAAATCTTCGAGCTTTGATTCTGTCAGGATGCCCGCTTAAATTAGCAGGGAATATCCTATTTTATCTTCAGTTGCTGATTTTTAAACTACTTCCCAAAAGAGTATTTGAAAAACAGGGAGCAGACAAGACTTTTATAATAGGTATTTCCAAAGAATTGAAGACACTTGACTTAACGGATATAGCAGAGAATTGCCCCTATCCAACCTTACTAATTTGTGGCAGCAAAGATAAACCGAATCTTAGTTCTATGAGAAGTCTTCATAAACTAATATCAGAATCCCAATTTCAGATTATCCCAGATGGCCCTCATGTCTTGAATAAGGAAAAACCAAAGGAGTTTGTAGAAAAGACCAGAAGTTTCCTTGAATTGCTGAAATAAGTTTGATAAAATAATAGTGAAATCGATGACATCGTTAGAGGAGAAAGTAATGAACAAACGTCTATTTTTAAAAATGAGTCTGGTGACGTTGTCAATTTTAGCCTTGTTTTCACAACCTGTGTTAGCAGAGGAAAACATTCATTTTTCGAGTTGTAAGGAAGCTTGGGCGAATGGATACGCGGATATTCATGAGGGAGACCCCGGTTATTCTGCCAAGTTATACCGTGATCATGACGGTGTGGCTTGCGAATTGAAAAATGCTCCTAAGGGTGCTTTTAAAGCAAAACAAGCGGCTACAACTCAAACTGATACAACTTCATCCACAGCAAGTGGTTGGGTTAAGCAGGACGGTTCTTGGTACTATTTTGATGGAAATGGAAATCTAGTGAAAAATGCATGGCAGGGAAACTATTACCTGAAAGCTGATGGTAAAATGGCACAGAGTGAATGGATTTATGACTCTTCTTATCAAGCTTGGTATTATTTGACATCAGATGGATCTTATGCTTATAGTATATGGCAAGGAAATTACTATTTGAAATCAGATGGTAAGATGGCCAAAAGTGAATGGGTTTATGATGATTCTTATCAAGCTTGGTATTATTTGACATCAGATGGATCTTATGCTTATAGTGCATGGCAAGGAAACTATTATTTGAAATCAGATGGTAAAATGGCTAAAGGTGAATGGGTTTATGACTCTTCTTACCAAACTTGGTATTATTTGACATCAGATGGATCTTATGCTTATAATACATGGCAAGGGAATTATTATCTAAAATCAGATGGTAAAATGGCTGTCAATGAATGGGTTGATGGTGGACGTTATTATGTTGGTGCGACTGGTTTGTGGAAAGCTAATTCAAAAGTAAGCAATAAAGGTTCTTATTATAGCCTTCAAGGAAAGTATGATGAAATCATAGTTGCCAATAAACATTATCCTATGTCTAAAGATTACTATCCAGGTGAAAATGCTACTGCAAAAGCAGCCTTTTTAAAACTGATTGCACAGATGCAGAAGGAAGGATACGCTATTAGCGATAATTATAGTGGCTTTAGAAGTTATGCAACTCAAGCACAATTATATCAAAGTTATGTGAACCAAGAGGGCCAGGCTGCTGCGGATCGTTATTCCGCCCGTCCTGGATATAGCGAACATCAGACAGGACTTGCTTTTGATGTGATTGGCACAGATGGTCAATTAGTTGAAGATGCTGGTGCGGCTCAATGGTTATTGGATTATGCACCAGACTATGGTTTTGTTGTTCGCTATCCCCGTGGAAAAGAGAGTGTCACAGGCTATATGCATGAGGAATGGCATTTACGTTACATTGGAAAAGAAGCAAAAGAGATTGCTGCAAGTGGTTTGACACTGGAGAAATATTATGGATTTGATGGTGGAGATTATCTGGATTAAAAATCTATATTAGCTAAATGCAAACCTTTGCATAAATGAGTGAATTTTGTTATACTAGTACTGTAAGCATTTTCAATTACTAGACAATGAAAAAGGAGAGTATGATGAGTCAAAAGATTATTGGGATTGACCTTGGTGGAACTTCTATCAAATTTGCAATCTTAACAACAGCAGGAGAAATCCAAGGAAAATGGTCAATCAAGACCAACATTCTGGATGAGGGAAGTCATATCGTAGATGATATGATTGAGTCTATTCAACATCGTTTGGACTTGCTTGGATTGGCAGCAGCGGACTTCCAAGGAATTGGGATGGGATCACCAGGTGTGGTTGACCGTGAAAACGGGACTGTTATTGGTGCCTACAACCTCAACTGGAAAACCCTTCAACCAATTAAAGAAAAGATTGAAAAAGCCTTGGGTATCCCATTCTTCATCGATAATGATGCCAACGTGGCAGCTCTTGGTGAGCGCTGGATGGGTGCTGGAGATAACCAACCAGATGTTGTCTTTATGACACTTGGTACAGGTGTTGGTGGCGGTATCGTCGCTGAAGGCAAATTGCTTCATGGTGTTGCTGGTGCAGCAGGTGAGCTTGGCCACATCACTGTTGACTTTGACCAACCAATCGCATGTACTTGCGGTAAGAAAGGTTGCCTTGAGACAGTTGCTTCAGCAACAGGGATTGTCAATTTGACTCGTCGCTATGCGGATGAATACGAAGGCGATGCAGCCTTGAAACGCTTGATTGATAACGGAGAAGAAGTAACTGCTAAGACTGTCTTTGACCTTGCAAAAGAAGGAGATGACCTTGCTTTGATTGTTTACCGTAACTTCTCACGTTACTTGGGAATCGCTTGTGCCAACATCGGTTCAATCCTGAACCCATCAACAATCGTGATCGGTGGTGGTGTGTCAGCTGCGGGAGAATTCCTTTTACAAGGTGTTCAAAAAGTTTACGATGAAAATAGTTTCCCACAAGTACGCACATCAACAAAATTGGCTCTTGCAACTCTAGGAAATGACGCTGGGGTTATCGGAGCAGCATCACTTGTATTGCAGTAAAATAATAAAAGAGGAAAAATGCTAACCTAGAGTTAGTAATGTTCCTCTTTTCTTTTTTATGCTATACTAGTTAGGAACTAAATGAGGTGAGAGTAAATGACAAAAGCAGATACAATCTTTAAAGAAAATATTGAACGAATCCTCAAAGACGGTGTCTTTTCCGAACAAGCACGTCCTAAGTACAAGGATGGGACCGTTGCTAACTCCAAGTACGTAACTGGAGCCTTTGCAGAATATGACTTATCTAAAGGAGAATTTCCTATCACAACCTTGCGTCCTATAGCTATCAAATCTGCCATCAAGGAAGTTCTCTGGATTTACCAAGACCAGTCAAATAGCTTAGAAGTGCTTAATGACAAGTACAATGTTCACTACTGGAATGACTGGGAAGTTGGAGACACGGGAACCATTGGTGAGCGCTATGGTGCCGTTGTTAAGAAACACGACATTATCAATAAGCTTCTCAAACAGTTGGAAACCAATCCTTGGAACCGCCGCAATATTATTTCGCTCTGGGATTACCAAGCTTTCGAAGAAACAGATGGGCTGCTCCCGTGCGCCTTTCAGACCATGTTTGATGTTCGGCGTGTTGATGGGGAAATCTATCTGGATGCGACCTTGACCCAGCGCTCCAATGATATGCTGGTGGCCCACCACATCAACGCTATGCAGTATGTGGCTTTGCAGATGATGATTGCCAAACATTTTGGCTGGAAGGTTGGGAAGTTCTTCTACTTCATCAATAACCTCCATATCTATGACAATCAATTTGAACAAGCAGAGGAATTGCTTCGTCGGGAGCCGTCAAACTGCCAACCTCGTTTGGTCTTGAATGTTCCAGATGGGACCAATTTCTTTGATATTAAAGCAGAGAACTTTGAGTTGGTAGATTATGACCCTGTTAAGCCGCAGTTGAAGTTTGACCTAGCCATTTAATACTCTTAGAAAATCTCTTCAAACTACGTCAGCGTCGCTTCATCTACAACCTCAA
>NZ_VMMK01000060.1:0-6884 GCF_013277255.1 Streptococcus sp. 2154 | reverse complement strand
TGCGGCTAGCTTCCTAGTTTGCTCTTTGATTTTCATTGAGTATAAAAGAATAGAAAAAGAAGTTGAGACAATGAATCCCAACTTCTTTTGTTTCTTAACGTGACACGCGACGGCGAGCTGCTTTTTTACGGTTTTCTTCGATGAAAGCTGCTTTTTGCTCTTCTGGTTCGATTACTTTCTTTTTAAATGCGTATACTGCACCTGCAACGGCAGCAACAGTTCCTGCGACACCTGTTACAAGACCTTTAGCGAATCCTTTAGCCATGAGTCTTCCTCCTTTATCTTCTTAATCAGCCAGCCCCCTCAAGAGGTCACATTTTTCTGACTGACCTTTTTGTGTTATAATAATAGTAACGAAAAAATGGGAATTTTTCAAGGAAAAAAGATGAAAACAAAAATAATTGTGATTGTTGGACCGACTGCTGTTGGAAAAACAGCCCTTGCCATTGAAGTGGCCAAGCGTTTTAATGGCGAAGTGGTTAGCGGTGATAGTCAGCAAGTCTATCGAGGACTTGATATTGGGACGGCTAAGGCTAGTCCAGAAGAGCAGGAAACTGTTCCTCATCATTTAATCGATGTTAGAGAGGTAACCGAGTCTTACTCGGCTTTTGATTTTGTTTCAGAAGCTAAGATGGCTATTGAGGATATTCACAGCCGTAGCAAGCTGGCCATTATCGCTGGTGGGACTGGACTTTATATCCAGAGCTTGCTAGAAGGTTACCACCTAGGTGGGGAGACTCCCCATGAGGAGATTTTGGCCTATCGGGCTAGCTTGGAGCCTTATACAGATGAGGAATTAGCTCATCTGGTGGAGCAAGCAGACCTTAAAATTCCTCAGTTTAATCGTCGTCGTGCGATGCGTGCCTTGGAAATTGCCCATTTTGGTCAGGAATTGGAAAATCAAGAGATTTTGTATGAACCGCTGATTATCTGCTTGGATGATGAACGTAGTCAACTTTATGAGCGTATCAACCACCGAGTGGATTTGATGTTTGAGGCTGGGCTTTTGGATGAGGCCAAGTGGCTGTTTGACCATTCCCCTAATGTACAGGCTGCTAAAGGAATTGGCTATAAGGAACTCTTTCCTTATTTCCGTGGAGAGCAGACCTTGGAGGAAGCTCGTGAGAGTCTCAAACAGGCTACTCGTCGTTTTGCCAAGCGTCAGCTGACCTGGTTCCGTAATCGCATGCAGGTCACCTTTTATCAGATTGGAGAATCTGGTGTACAAGACCGCATTTTAAGCCAGATAGAGGAGTTTTTAGATGATTGAAACGGAGAAAAAAGAGGAGCGGGTCCTGCTGATTGGTGTGGAATTGCAGGGTATGGACAGTTTTGACCTCTCCATGGAAGAATTGGCTAGTTTAGCGAAAACGGCAGGGGCAGTCGTTGTAGATAGCTACAGACAAAAACGTGAAAAATATGATTCCAAGACCTTCGTCGGCTCTGGTAAGTTGGAAGAGATTGCGCTTATGGTGGATGCAGAAGAAATCACTACTGTCATCGTCAACAACCGTCTGACCCCAAGGCAGAATGTCAATCTAGAGGAAGTTCTCGGTGTTAAGGTCATTGACCGTATGCAGTTGATTTTGGATATCTTTGCCATGCGGGCTCGAAGCCATGAAGGGAAGCTCCAAGTCCACCTAGCCCAACTCAAATACCTCTTGCCTCGCTTGGTTGGTCAGGGGATTATGCTCAGCCGTCAGGCAGGGGGAATTGGTTCCCGTGGTCCTGGTGAAAGCCAACTGGAGCTGAACCGTCGTAGCGTTCGCAATCAAATCACGGATATCGAGCGCCAGCTTAAGGTGGTTGAGAAAAATCGTGCGACTGTCAGAGAAAAACGTTTGGAGTCTAGCACCTTTAAGATTGGTTTGATTGGTTATACCAATGCTGGGAAATCAACTATCATGAACATCTTGACCAGTAAGACCCAGTATGAAGCAGATGAGCTCTTTGCGACTCTGGATGCGACAACCAAGAGTATTCATCTAGGAGGCAATCTCCAAGTAACTTTGACAGATACCGTTGGCTTTATCCAAGATTTGCCGACAGAGTTGGTGTCCAGTTTCAAGTCAACCTTGGAAGAAAGCAAGCATGTGGACCTTCTGGTTCATGTTATCGATGCTAGCAATCCTTACCACGAGGAGCATGAAAAAACGGTTCTCTCCATCATGAAAGACCTGGACATGGAAGATATTCCTCACTTGACGCTTTATAATAAAGCGGATTTGGTGGAGGATTTCACGCCTACCCAAACGCCATATACCCTCATTTCTGCCAAGTCTGAGGACAGTCGTGAAAACTTGCAAGCATTATTGCTAGATAAGATTAAGGAAATTTTTGAAGCATTTACCCTGCGAGTGCCTTTTTCAAAGTCCTACAAGATTCATGATTTAGAGAGTGTTGCGATTCTTGAAGAACGTGATTATCAGGAAGACAGCGAAGTGATTACAGGCTACATTTCCGAGAAAAATAAATGGAGGTTAGAAGAATTTTATGACTGATATTAAAACTTTGGCTCTAAAGTATGGAGGTTATACAAGTCTGGACAAGGTCTATCTGGATCAGCTTCTAGCTGGTAAAACAGAGCAGGAGCAGTTAACACTTATTACACCTCCGCCAAGTGTTGTTAATGCCTACTTTGCAGAACTCTATCAGAAAAAGAGTCCTCAGGCTGCGACGGATTATTTTGCAGAACTCAGTCAGGAACTGAATCTCTACAATACTGAGCCAAGTTTCACCCTAGAAAATAAGTCTTTTATTCGGCTTAATCTGTCTGGTAAATCCTTTGGTTTTTGTTATGAGAGTGACGGCTTTGGTCGGATTTTCTCTGAAAATGAGGAGAAAATCTCGGATGACTTGCTCTTTGAAATTGCGCAAATTTTCCCCCATCAATTAGTCTTTGAAGAGTCTGGTAAGATTTACATGAAGCCTGTCGAGGACGAGGAAGTTGTCAGCCTAGAAAGTCTCACAGCTTTGACTGATTTGGAAAGATTGGCTGATGGTCGAAAACGTCTCAAAGGCTACAGCCAAGAGGATTTATTGCAAGAAGCTGCTGCTTTTTCTGGCAAACGCTATTTCCGATCGGAAAACCGCACAGCCATGTTATATATTGATTAATTAGAAAGTATCGAATGGATATTCAATTTTTAGGAACGGGGGCTGGTCAGCCCTCTAAAGCTCGCAACGTTTCAAGTCTCGCCCTGAAACTTTTGGACGAGATTAACGAAGTTTGGCTCTTTGACTGTGGAGAAGGTACGCAAAATCGCATTCTGGAAACCACAATTCGACCACGTAAGGTCAGCAAAATATTTATTACTCATCTGCATGGAGACCACATTTTTGGTTTGCCAGGTTTCCTTTCTAGCCGTGCCTTTCAGGCCAATGAAGAGCAGACAGATTTGGAAATCTACGGACCTCAAGGAATCAAGTCATTTGTCTTAACCAGCCTTCGTGTGTCAGGTTCTCGTCTGCCCTACCGCATTCATTTCCATGAGTTTGACCAAGATTCTCTGGGTAAAATTCTCGAAACCGATAAATTCACTGTGTATGCAGAGGAGCTGGACCACACTATTTTCTGTGTTGGCTATCGTGTCATGCAAAAGGATCTAGAAGGTACGCTGGATGCTGAAAAACTCAAGGCTGCTGGTGTTCCGTTCGGCCCGCTTTTTGGTAAAATCAAAAACGGCCAGGATCTTGTTTTGGAAGACGGAACTGAAATCAAGGCAGCAGACTATATCTCAGCGCCACGTCCAGGTAAGATTATCACTATTTTAGGAGACACTCGAAAAACGGATGCCAGTGTGCGTCTGGCTGTCAATGCAGATGTCCTAGTTCATGAGTCCACTTATGGCAAGGGTGATGAAAAAATTGCTCGTAACCATGGTCACTCAACTAATATGCAAGCTGCACAAGTAGCGGTAGAAGCAGGTGCCAAACGCCTCCTACTCAACCATATCAGTGCCCGTTTCCTCTCAAAAGATATAAGCAAACTCAAGAAGGACGCTGCCACAATTTTTGAAAATGTCCATGTGGTCAAAGACTTGGAAGAAGTGGAAATCTAGCAGTCACAGAAAGGATAAGTATGCCTACTATTCTCATTACCGGAGCTAGCGGTGGTCTAGCTCAAGAAATGGTCAAACTCCTGCCCAATGACCAACTCATCTTGCTTGGTAGAAATAAGGAAAAATTAGCCCAACTCTACGGAAATTATTCCCATGCAGAATTGATTGAAATTGATATTACCGACGATTCAGCCCTAGAAGCTCTGGTAACTGATCTTTATCTCCGCTATGGCAAGATTGATGTCTTGATTAACAACGCTGGTTACGGGATTTTTGAGGGATTTGACCAAATTGCTGATAAAGACATTCACCAGATGTTTGAGGTCAATACCTTTGCCCTGATGAATCTGTCTCGTCACCTTGCGGCTCGTATGAAGGAAAGCAGCAAAGGGCATATCATCAACATCGTCAGCATGGCAGGTCTAATAGCTACTGGCAAGTCTAGTCTTTACTCAGCGACCAAGTTTGCGGCTATTGGTTTTTCAAATGCTCTGCGACTCGAACTTATGCCCTATGGAGTCTATGTGACAACAGTCAATCCAGGTCCAATCCGAACAGGATTTTTTGACCAAGCTGACCCAGATGGAACTTATCTTAAATCGGTTGACCGCTTCCTCTTAGAGGCAGATGCAGTGGCTAAAAAGATTGTCAAGATTATAGGAAAAAATAAACGAGAACTCAATCTCCCGATTTTGTTGAACCTAGCCCATAAGTTTTATACTCTCTTTCCCAAGCTAGCTGATAAGTTGGCAGGGGAAACTTTTAATTATAAGTAAAAAGAACCAATGTGCAGGTTGTTGCTAGCCTACATATTGGTTCTTATCATTTCTCAACTATCAAACTGAACTTCTTCTAGTAGATAGTCGATAAAGCGTTCGCCCATCTTAGATAGGCTGGTTTTCTCATGCTGGATATAGACCAGCTCGATCGGGTCATCAATATCCAGTGGGATAGAAACGATATTGTCTCCGTTTAGGTTGCTGTTCAAAATCCCTGTCGCAATGGTATAACCATCCAAACCAATCAAGAGATTAAAGAGGGTGGCACGGTCACTGACCACAATGGATTTCTTGTGGTGTTCTTGAGAAAGAATCTCTTCTGAAAAGTAGAAGGAGTTGTGCGTCCCTTGGTCATAGCTGAGGTAAGGGAAATTCTCCAAATCAGACAGTTTCACCTTGTCTTTCTTTGCCAGAGGGTTGGTCTTGCTGACAAAGATATGTGGTTGCGCTGTGAAGAGATGGTGGGCTAGCAGGTGATTGTCATCCAGCATCTTGGTTAAAACATCACGGTTGTAACTGTTTAAGAAGAGGACCCCGACCTCACTGCGGAAGTTCTTGACGTCGTCGATAATCTCCCAAGTCCGAGTTTCACGAAGGAAGAGTTCGTATTTCTCCATATCGCTTTTCTTGAGCAAAGAGACAAAGGCATTGACCACAAAGGCATAGTGTTGAGACGAAACGCTAAATAGTTCGCGGTGGGCGACAGGATTTTTATAGCGTTCCTCCAGAAGCTGGGTCTGCTCGACAACCTGACGGGCATAAGAGAGAAACTCCATCCCATCACGGGTCAAGGTGATTCCCTTGGGATTGCGGATAAAGATCTCAATGCCCATTTCATTTTCCAAATCTCGCACTGCATTGGAGAGACTGGGCTGAGTGATAAAGAGTTGCTTGGCTGCCTCATTCATGGAGCCAGTTTCGACGATTTTGATAATATAATGTAATTGTTGAATTCTCATGTTTTTATTGTACCATACTTGCCTTAGAATCGCTAAAGAAGATAGGAAAATAAGGAGCATTGTGTGAGTCTCTTCTTGAAAAAAACACAAAATTTTGCTAGAATGAGTCTTATGAAAACATTCTATGATGTGCAGCAATTCCTCAAACGATTTGGTATTATTGTTTACATGGGAAAACGCTTATATGATATTGAACTGATGAAGTTGGAACTATCTCGGATTTACGATGCAGGGTTGATGGATAAATTAGACTATCTAGAGGCAGAAGCAGTTCTTCGCAGAGAGCACAAGGTAGAATTGGATTATATTGAGAAAAATGGAGAAAAGAACTAATGGTTACTTGGATTTTGTGGGCACTTATACTAGCAATGTTGGCGTGGATGGGCTTTAACTATCTTCGTATTCGCCGTGCGGCTAAAATTGTGGACAATGAGGAGTTTGAAGCCTTGATTCGTACGGGTCAATTGATTGATTTGCGCGACCCAGCAGAATTCCACAGAAAACATATCCTTGGTGCACGCAATATTCCTTCAAGTCAGTTGAAAACTAGTCTTGCAGCCCTTCGTAAAGATAAACCTGTCCTTCTCTACGAAAACCAACGTGCGCAACGAGTTACAAATGCAGCTCTTTACTTGAAAAAACAAGGTTTTTCTGAGATTTATATTCTTTCTTATGGCTTGGATTCTTGGAAAGGGAAAGTGAAGACTAGCTAACATTCTGTAAAAATCTGTCGAATGATAGATAAAGCTAGCATTTTATGGTATCATCATTTATATTAATTTTAAGGAGATTTTATAATATGAATTCACAAGAAAAGAAAAAACCTTCACTTATTTTAGGTATCTTATCTATCGTCCTTGGTTTGCTTTCTCCAATAGTGAGTCTGATTTTGGGGATCATAGGATTGGTTTTGGCTTTTTCATACCAAAAAGAATCTGGACTGGACTATAAAACAGAAAAAATTCTCAACATCGTAGGACTTGTAGTTTCTGTTCTTAACTGGATTCTAACAATCGCAGTAGTTTTTAGATAAGCAAAAAACAAAAAAGCTTTAAATTTAAAGCTTTTTTTATTATGGCTTCAAG
>NZ_VMMK01000006.1:11412-29819 GCF_013277255.1 Streptococcus sp. 2154 | reverse complement strand
AGTAATATTGAGTTGGCTTTTATCCCACCTTATACTCCAGAAATGAACCCTATTGAACAAGTCTGGAAAGAAATTCGAAAACGAGGTTTTAAAAACAAGGCTTTCCAAACATTGGAAGCCGTCATTGATAAGCTTCAAGAAGTTATTCAAGGACTGGAAAAAAGCGTTTTAAAGTCCACTGTCAGCAGACAATGGACAAGGTTGCTTTTTGAAAACAATTGAGTATAAAGAGGCTGAGTCAAAAGTCTTTCAAATAAGAAAAACGCATAGTATCAGGTTTGAAAAGCTTGATACTATGCGTTTTATTGTGGGAAGATTTTCCTCATTTTCTAGTGAAATTGAACTTTTTCTAACATCTTTTTATAGATTACTTCTTAATCAATTATCATTTCCATTGTTGTTTCTTGGGGTTTCATCCCTTGTCTTTGATAAAAGCGGAGAGCACCCTCGTTATCATTCCAGACACTTAGGGTTAGATTATGGCAGCCAATTTCTTTAGCATAATTGAGAGCGAATTGATAGAGTTGATCACCAATTTTTTGACCACGAGCATTTTGATCTACACATAAATCTTTGATAAAAAGGGTTTTGATTTCTTGGAGAACAGGATTATCTGTTTTATCTTTTATGGTACAAAATAGGTGTCCGAGAACTTGTCCCTTCTTATCTTCAAAAACAAAAATAGGGGTATGTTCTTGAGAGAGAATATTTTGCAACTCAGAGGAACTATATTTAGTCCCAGTTTGCTTAAAAATATCTGGTCGAGCTTGGTGGTGAAGCGTAAGGATTTGTTGTAATAAATCGAGTAATTTAGGAATATCTTCTTGTTTAGCTTTTCGAATAGTCATGAAGGTTCTTTTTATTGGCTTAGTCTATAAGAAAAGCTTTAGGAGCAATCATTTTTCTTTATGAAGAGTTCTTAAAATAATTAACTGTGTTGACATAATCCAAAGAATGAGAATACTCATGTCCAATAGAGAAACATTTCCGTAGTCGTAAAGGCTGGCTCGCAGAAGATTTGAGGAAGGGACGAAAGGGAGGGCACGGTAAAGATGGTTTACCCACTCAGGTAGTCGATCTGCAGGATACATGAGTGGTGAGAACATGAGTCCAATCATAAGAATTAGCTGCGACATAAGGGTTACTGTATTTGGAGAAAAGGTGTAGGCTATAGCAAATCCCAGACTAATCATAGTAAGACAAATCAGAAGCACAATAAAAACACCAAGAAAAGATGGATGGAGACGAACAGAAAAACGGACATACCCAAGTAGAATAGAAATAAAAACTCCCGGCAAAATGGCAATTAACCACATCCACAAGTCAGCGAGAGAAATGAATATCCTAGGGATGGGTAAGGCACGAATATAATCAAAATGCCCTTCCAACTTATCATTTGCTATAACAGGGGAGGAAATTGTACAACCCATGGAGATAATTCCAATTAAAACAGAACCAGACGAAAGATAGTAGGCAGTAGTCGAATCGATATCGCCAATAACTAGAGGGTAGCCAAAAAGAAGAGAAATGGATAAGAGGAGCTGTGCTAGTGTAAAAAGGATGAAAAGCTCTTTTTGGCGCAAGTAGTTCCAATGAAGTAAGTAAAAAAATTGAGTCATATTAGTTGGTTAGCTCCTCTCTATAAAGGTCAGAAATAGTCAATGTTTTTTGATGAAGAGAGAGATTGGAAATTGTTTTTTGACCAAGTTCTTCTGTCAGTTGTGCTATCAATGGAGCTAGACTTCTTTCCTCAATCTCTAATTGACAACTAACACCATTGATAATTGTATAATCTTCTATTTTGTCTAATATACTTTTAGTCTTAAAATCAAAGCTTATCTGATACAGTTTGTCATGGATGATTTGCTTAACCTTTCCTGATTTGAGCAATCTACCATTATTAAAGAGGGCGTAATTATCTGCATATTTTTCAACCTCCAGAAGATTATGAGTAACGATAATAATGGTATGCCCCTTGCTAGCTAACTTTTGCAATAATTGCCATTGCTTTTCACGACGAATGGGGTCAACATCATTTGTTGGTTCGTCAAGAAGAATGATGTCTGAGCTACCGATTAGTGTCATAGCGAAGGAAGTTAGTCTTTTGAGACCGCCCGAAAGATCCTTACCTTTTTTGTAACGATAGTCTTCAATTTCTAAATCAGTGAGAAGCTGGCTGATTGTTTTTTCTAGTTCTTGGGAACTCAATCCTCGCATTTTTCCAAGTATTTCTAAATTTTGTTCTACGGTTAATTTGTCGAGTGGGGCATATTGTTGAGACATATAACTAATTAAGGTGCGTGCTTGTTTACGATTGTATATAAAAGAAATATCACCATACAAAATATCTCCTTGGTCAGGTTTAGTAAAACCAATCATTTGATTCAATAGAGTAGATTTTCCAGCTCCATTGTGTCCCAAAAAAGCCGTGATTTTTGCTGGTGATATTTCTAAGGAAATATGATTATTGGCTAAGTGCTGACCATCAAAAGATTTAGTCAAATTATCAATTACGAGTTTTGCAGTTGTCATAACTTTAATTCTCCGTACTTAGAAAAAATTTCCCAATCGTCTTCTTTACCTGTGCCGCATGTTGGACATTCATCAAGATAGCGTCCCCAAGAATCGTGTGTGAATGAGGCTCCGTTTTCATAATTGATTTCGTATTGATGGTTAAGGCTAATTGGTTCCGTATATTGAGTTAATAATCGGATAGTTTCATCAACAATGGCAGAAGTCAGTTGAAATATTGCTGGACCATAGGCTATTGTAGGGATTGTTTTTGTAATCGTACGAACACCGTGGAATTGTTCAAGGAATAGAGTGTCAATTTTTGTATAATAAATATTTAAACAATCAAAACAGCCTGTTTGGTAAGGGATAACTGAATAGACACGACCACGACTAACTTGACTGGCGCCAAATATACAGGGAATATTTTTTGTAACGATTGCTTTATTTACGATACGTTGAATATCATATTGAGGTTCATCAATCACACATATCGTAATATCAACATCATCAAGTAAAGGAATCAAGTCACTTACAGAGGTGATACGTATATTATGGGTTTCTACTTCAATATCGGAATTCATTTTTGTAACTTCTCTATGGGCAATTTGAACTTTAGATAAGCCAATATCATCTTCCTTGTATAGAAATTGTCTTCCTAGATTACTTTGCTCAACAATGTCAAAATCCACTATTTTTATCTTTTTAGGTCCCAAGCCTGCTAGTAATGTCAGTATGTTAGAACCCCCACCACCAAGACCTAGTAAAAGGATAGTAGACTGATGAATTTTTTTCTGTGTTGCAATACTATCTTGGAAGCTATTTAAATAGCGACTGAAATAATATATATTTGAATGATAACGTTCTTTAATATCCTGAATTTCGCCCGCTTCTTCGAGAACCCCCTCATTATCTAAGAGTTCAAGAGCGCCTGTGATGTCTTCTTCAGTTAAATCATCATATTTTGTTAGCATGATATTGAGAATATCTTGAAAAGGACGTCCGTCCAAAATATTGACTAAATTCCACATTTTATTATTATCATCCTTAATTTCTGTGGTTATACCAATTTGTAGCCCAATCCTAAATAAATTTTTATGAAGTTTATAAACAGGATATATTTCTTTTATTCTTGGATGATAGAATTTCATTTTAACCTCACTATTTTATTAAAAAAGGAAGACGAGGTGATTATAAATCATATATCCTCGTCTTGCAACTCCTAGTTCCTATTACAAATGGAAATAAG
Source organism: Streptococcus sp. 2154 (assembly GCF_013277255.1). NCBI lineage: Bacteria > Bacillati > Bacillota > Bacilli > Lactobacillales > Streptococcaceae > Streptococcus > Streptococcus sp. 2154. Next base: position 26,059 of record NZ_VMMK01000006.1, on the reverse strand, counting down.
TAGAAAGAAAATGGTGAACCTATCTACTCAATTCCAACAGTAGGAATAAATAGAAAAGAACTCCTCTAAAAACTCAATTTTAAAATGCTAATTTTTCAACCTTTTCTGGTTACTAAACATAGAAAACCGGTAGTTTTTAGAGGTGCCCAAAATTTAGAAAACACCCCAGCTAATATCAGTTTTAGCAATAACTTTACGCACTTGAATATTTTTCATTTTTGTAACTCCTTTCATATTTGATAAGAATATTGTATAATAAATTAACGATTTTTTTATCAGCATGTCATAATTGACGTATTTGACGTTATAATTGGCAAAATCATGCTTGTAGTGAGGAATTTGATGTTAAAAATTGCGATTTGTGATGATTCTAATAGGGATGGTAGTCAGCTAGAAAACTTACTCTTATCTTATAAGGACATCAAAATAGAAACGAGTGTTTATACGAATCCCCAAAAACTATTAGAACAATTGACAGAGAAGTACAGTTGTGTTTTTTTGGATATCGAGATGCCACAGATAACAGGAATTGATATGGCACAAAAAATCCGTAAGGTAAACCCTTTTATCCCGATTATCTTTGTTACCAGTTATCGAGATTATATGGAGCAGGTTTTTGAAGTGCAGACTTTTGATTATTTACTTAAACCAGTGACTTCTAAAAAATTATATAAAACTCTGGATAGAGTGGTACGTTTTTTGAATTTAGGGCAAGCTGTATTTACGTTTACTTTTGGAAAGCAGCATTATTCACTGCCTTTAGATGACATTGTATTTTTTGAAAAGGATAAGCGTGCTGTCTTTATTTACACTAAAGATCAGACTTACAAAGCTTTGCTTAAAACGAAAGATATTTTAGAGAAATTACCTGATTACTTTATTCAAATTCATTCTTCCTATATTATCAATCCTAGATATGTGACAGAGTTTGATTCGCAAATAGTCACAATTTTAAATGGAATGGATGAAAATCACCTTCCAATTAGCCGAAAATTTCAAACGTCTTTTAGAGAAAAGTATTATTATTATCTGAGTGAGAGGAATTTTTAATGTTAGTCAGTTTGCGGATTGTGAGTATTCTGTTTGATTTATTTTTGGGAATTATTTTCTTTTATAGACCTCTGTCCCAAAAAGAAAAGTCTAGGAGAATTTGTATCTTTACTTCTCTCCTTTTATTTTTCCATGCCTTGTTGACGATATTATTTTCAGGAGCTAATCTTTTCTTAGTAGGGAATCTTATTCTCAGTATCGCAGAGTATTATTTTTTAGGTCTTTATTTTGGATATGCTGTTCAAGAATCTTCGTTTTGGATTTTTTGTCAGATGAGTCTAACTTTACTAGCTGGTACTATACTCAATCAAGCAGTGCAACTATTTTCCCCTTTATCAGTCATTTCAGAAAATCTAATAGCCATGCTTTTTTATCTCGCTGTAGCTTTTCTTTTATCATTGCTAGTGACCCTGGTTCTTCGACAACTTTTTCGTGCACATCAAAAGTTAGTTTATACTGTTTCTAAAGGGACTTGGTTATACCAGTTTATTGTACCATTTTTGTCCATTTGTTTTGCTTTTACAGTATCAGCGATTCAAGGGCAAGTGTTTGAGAAGGATTATCTTTCTTTTGTTTCTGTATTAGCCCTCATTGTGTTAACGTTCTCTTCTCTCTATTTCACCCTATATCTTTCTCAGCAACAACAGAGGTATTATCAAAGCATACTAGAGACGGAACAGATGACCTTTCAACTGAGAGAAATGAAACAATCTAAAAAAGATTATAGGAGGATTCAAAGGATTCAACACGATTTGAAAAATCAACATTTAATCCTCCTTGCACTTTTAAAAGAAGATCCTGAACAAGCGAAGTCTTATCTCCAAAGCATGACAAATAGTATAGAGAACCAAACTGTCTGTTACTCCAAGAATACAACAATTAACTTTTTACTCAATCAAAAATTACAGGATAAGGTAGAGGACATACAATTGGAAATTGATTGTTTTGTACCTCAACGATTAGAAATCAATCCAGATATTTTAGCGGTTTTACTTGGTAATTTGTTGGACAATAGTCTTGAAGCCTGTATGCGCTTGAGTAATAAAGAAGATAGGGTCTTGATCTTAGGAATACGATATTTTCAGAAGAAACTCTTTATTGCTATCGAGAATTCATTTGATGAGAATGAATTGGTAATACGAAAGGAACGTCAGACAGAGGGATGGGGGCTTAAAAATATTGAGAGACTTGTAACCAATCATAGGGGAACAATGAAGAATTTCATTCAGAATGGACGTCATAAAACAGAAGTGATTCTTCTTGTCTAACTAGGGTTTGTTGCTATCTTAATCAAAATAAAGCAAGTCTTTGCTGGTACTTGTAAAGAGGTCAAAGCCATCCTTGGTAACAACACCGCAGTCTTCAATACGAACACCGACTTTACCAGGGATATAGATACCTGGTTCAACAGAGAAGCACATGCCTTCTTCGATGACCATGTCGTTTCCTTCCATGATAGATGGGAATTCATGGACATCCATACCGATACCATGCCCGAGACGGTGGTTGAAGTACTCACCATAACCAGCTTTTTCGATGACCTCACGGGCAGCGCGGTCCACTTCATGAGCAGTCACACCTGGCTTGATAAAGTCAAGAGCAGCTTGTTGGGCTTCAAGAGTCAAGTTGTAAATATCTTTCTTGAATTGGTCTGGTTTGCCGACAGCGACTGTACGAGTCATATCTGACGCATAGCCATTGACCAGAACACCAAGGTCAAAGAGGAGAAGAGCATCATTTTCAACCTTATTAGCTGCTGGAATGCCGTGTGGATTCGCAGCATTATCACCAGTCAAGACCATGGTATCAAAGCTCATTTCGTAACCTTCACGTTTCATGGCAAAGTCAATTTGTGCGATGATATCTGTCTCAGTCTTGTCAAGAGAAATATTGTCAAAACCAACATGAACAGCCTTGTCAGCATAAAGACCTGCAACCATCATTTTTTGTACTTCGTCAGCTGATTTGATGAGGCGCATGCGTTGGATACGAGGAGTGAGGTTTTCAAACTCAGCAGTTTCAAAAACTGTTTTCAAACCATGGTATTTGGTCAAGATGAGATTGTCAAACTCAACAGCGACACGTTTGAAGTCAAGTTGTGGAAGAGCATGTTTGATTTTTTGCCATGGATTTTCAGAATCGACATAGCCCACTACTGGGAAGGAAACGGTGCTACTTGCACGTTCTACTTCAAGAGCTGGGACAAAGAGGAGAGGTTCCTGATCCGCTAGGACAAAGAGGAACATTTGGCGTTCATGGGGATCACTGTAAAAACCAGTGAGGTAATTGATTGTGACGGGGTCAGATACGACAGCGACGTCTAGTTTTTCTGATTCAAGATATGTTAGGATTTGTTGTAATTTAGACATATGCTACCTTCTTTCTACCCCTCTATTTTGGCAAAAAAAGAGAGAAAATGCAAGGGAGAAGGGTAAAAGAAAAGACAAAAAAACTCCGACAAGATAACGGAGTTCTTTGATATAGTTTCACTTTGTTTAAGAAAAGTCAGCCTTGCTTTTGACATCACTGTATTCTTCAGCGATTTCTTGGCTGAGAATATCTTCATAGGCAGGGAGTTGGATGTCCTGACCATATTTCTTCTTGAGGGCTGTAGTGACTAGGCGATAAGCCAGATTGGCATTACGAGAGAGGATAGGCCCGTGGAAGTAGGAACCAAAGACATTCTTATAATGAACCCCTTCGCCGACCTTTTCTTCGTTGTTTCCATTTCCATAGACAACCTGTCCCAGTGGTTTTTGGTCATCAGAGAGGAAGGTACGTCCCTGGTGATTTTCAAATCCATAGTAGGTTTCATTGAAATCTTCATTGTGAATCTTGATGTCCCCGATAAAACGGTTATTGGTCTGGTTGAGAGTGTAGTGGCCCATGACCCCTAGTCCTTCGATGCGTTTGCCTGAAGCTTCAACATAATATTGACCCAATAGTTGAAAACCACCGCAGATAGCGAGAACCACACCGTCGTTTTTGATGTAGTTGTCAATGCTCTCTTTTTTAGCAGGTAGGTCGTCTGCAATGATACTTTGTTCAAAGTCTTGACCGCCTCCGAAAAAGGCGATGTTGTAGTGATTTTCATCAAAATCATCATGGAGAGAAACGATGTCAACGGTCACATGGGCTCCCAGTTTTTCAGCAACATACTTGAGCATGAGGATGTTTCCATTGTCCCCGTAGGTATTCATGAGATTTCCGTAGAGGTGGGCAATGTTGAGCTGATAGGGGTAATTGCCATCTTTTGAGGAAAGTGAAGTATAAACCATTAGTTCATCTCCTTTCTAACAATCTGACGACTAGCCAGCAGTTCACGAAATTCCAGCATAGCAGTATAAGTAGCCAGGATATAGGCATGCTTGCAGTCTTGGTTCTCAATTGTCTTAAGAACTTGTTCCAGACTACTTGTTTCAGTGATTTTATCAGCTGGATAGCCTGTCACTCGGAGACGACGAGCAATTTCAGAATGGCGAACACCGCCAGCGTTGATTTCAGGAATGTCCATGTCAGTGATTTGCTCAAAGTCTGCATCCCAGATCCAGCTAGTGTCAATTCCATCTGCATAGTTGGCATTGAGGAGGACAGATAGGCTAAATGGATAAGGTGCTAGTTTAATCATCTCGATAGCTTGAGTTGCACCGACTGGATTTTTAATCAAGACAAGGGTACATTCCTTGTCACCGATATGGAAGGTTTCTTGGCGTCCAAAGACAGCACGGCTCTTATCAAATCCTTGCTTGATTAGTTGGGAATCTGCACCAAGGAAACGGGCGATGGCAACCGCAGCTAGGGCGTTGTAGATATTGTAGAGACCACCGATTTGGATACCATATTCTTGTCCGTCAATGACAAAGCGAGAGCGATTGTTGGTCAACTCAACCAATTCTGTCAAGCGATAGTCTAAATCAGGACGTTTACATCTACAACCTTCACAGATATAGGCACCCAAGTTTGCATAGGTATTATGCTCATATTTGAGGATTCCTTGGCAGTCAGGGCAGAGGATTCCTTCGGTATTGTAGTGAGCTTCTCGAGCGGGTCCTTTTTCTAAGTCAAACCCAAAATACTGCACAGGATTTGGAATATCCGGTTTGTAGAAAAGTGGACTATCTCCATTGAGAAGTACAGTAGCGGTTGGAACTTTTCGAATGGCATCCAAAATCATCTTATAAGTCGTGTAAATCTCGCCATAGCGGTCCATCTGGTCACGGAAGATATTCGTGATAACAAAAAGGCTTGGCTGGATGTAGTCACAGATACGAGATAGACTGGCCTCGTCGATTTCTAGGACGGCAATATTTTTCCCAGTTTTTGAAGATTTGGCTGTTAGGAAGGTTGTTGCAATTCCTGTAATCATGTTGGCACCGCTTGGGTTGGTTAGAACTTGACCATAAACCTCTTTTAAAATGCCGACAGTGAGGGCAGTTGTCAGGGTTTTTCCATTTGTTCCAGTGACCACGACAATCTCGTAGTTCTTAGCTAGGTTTTGTAAAATATCTTTATCAAATTGAAGGGCGACTTTCCCTGGGAGCGTACTTCCACGTCCAAGACGGCTTAAAACGAAGTGGGAAGAACACCCAGCAAGAAGGCCCAAAGTAGTTTTTAAGTTCATGTTTCTATTATATCACAAAAGAGGGAAAAGACAGATTTGATACTCAATGAAAATCAAAGAGCAAACTAGGAAGCTAGCCGCAGGCTGTACTTGAGTACGGCAAGGTGAAGCTGACGTGGTTTGAATTTGATTTTCGAAGAGTATGAGATTTCGCAGAAATGAAAACAGCCCTCAGAGGGCTGTCAGTTAAGATGTGATCTCAACTTAAATCGCAAACAAGTCATTCAAGTTCTCAGCCAAAGTTGGGTGAGTGAAGATTTGTTTTGTGAAGTAAGTGTAAGGAATCTTGTTGTCCATAGCAACAGTGATGATGTTGATGATTTCTTGAGAACCTTCTGAGAAGATGCTTGCTCCAAGAATTTCTTTTGTTTCAGTATTAACCACAGCTTTGAAAGCTCCGCGAAGGTCTCCGTTTACGTGACCACGAGGCATTGCTGCAACAGGGATTTCTTTCACTGCGTATGGAAGTTTCAAATCAGCCGCTTGGCTTTCAGTCAAACCAACTTGTGAAAGTGCAGGTGTGATGAACATAGTATTTGGCACATTGAGACGGTCTTCAAGTGTGTAGCTGCCATCTCCAGCAAGGTAGCTGTAAACAACACGGAAGTCATCAAGTGAAATGTAAGTAAATTGAAGGCCACCGTTGACATCTCCAACTGCAAAGACACCAGGAACGTTTGTTTGACAGTGTTTGTCTACTTTAATAGCGCCACGTTCAGTTAGTTCAATATCTGTATTTTCAAGTTGAAGTGGTTCTACATTTGGTTTGCGTCCAGTTGCGTAGAGAAGGGCATCGAAACGGTAAGTTTCGTTTTCAGTTACGACAAGCACTTGGTCACCGTCGTTTTTGATTTCAGTAGTATGGATATTTTGAAGCAATTCAATGCCATCTTCTTCCATGTATTGTTTAGCAAGAGCTGCGATGGAAGGTTCTGCACGAGGTAGGAAAATATCCAAGGCATCTAGGACTGTAACCTTGCTTCCAAGTTTGTTGTAAAGACCAGCAAATTCAAGACCGATATTTCCACCACCAAGGACTCCAAGTTTCTCAGGCAATTTGTCCAAGTTTTGGATACCTGTTGAGTCAAAGACGTTTTTGCTTGTAGCAAGTCCAGGGATTGGCAAGACGTTTGAAACAGCACCAGTGTTGATGACGATTGTTTCAGCAGTCAGTTCTTTCTTTTCATCACCAGCTTGGATTTCGATGACTTTATTGGAAAGGAAGTGAGCTTCCGCATCAAAGATATCCACGCCTGTACCAGCAACAGTCGCATAGTTTTTACTATTGAGGCGACCAGTGATCGTGTTTTTAGTAGCAATGACTTCTTCAAAAGATAAGTCCTTCTCAGCAGCAACTAGCAAAGTCTTAGTTGGGATACAACCGATGTTAATACAAGTTCCACCGTACATAGCTTTGCTACGTTCAATGAGGGCAACTTTTTTGCCAGCTGAAGCCAATTTACCAGCTAGTGTTTTACCAGCTTTACCAAATCCGATAACGATTAAATCATAAGTTAACATTTAGAGTTCCTCCTATTCGCATTTCATTCTAGCACAAGAAAAAAACTTTTGCACAATTCTGCTACGGAAAAGACAGAAAAAGATAAAAACGCTTTCCAGACAAAAAACTAGTAATTTTTTGACAAGCTTGATAAACTAAAATCCTATCTATTTTTATATAAGATAGAATAAATGTTCGAAAATAGGAGGTTTTATGAAATCGAATCGTTATATTATTGCCTTTGCTGGGGTCATTTTACACTTAATGCTGGGTTCTACTTATGCTTGGAGTGTTTATCGCAACCCTATTATTGAAAAAACGGGATGGGATCAGGCTTCTGTTGCCTTTGCCTTTAGTCTAGCAATCTTTTGTTTGGGCTTATCGGCTGCATTTATGGGGCGTTTGGTAGAAAAATTTGGTCCGAGAGTCATGGGGAGTCTATCTGCTTTTCTATACGCAGGTGGAAATATCTTAACAGGATTTGCAATAGACCGTCAGGAGCTGTGGTTGCTGTATCTCGCTTATGGCATTTTAGGTGGGCTTGGTTTGGGAGCAGGCTATATTACCCCTGTGTCAACAATTATAAAATGGTTTCCTGATAAACGTGGTCTCGCAACAGGTTTAGCGATTATGGGGTTTGGTTTTGCTTCTTTATTGACTAGTCCTATAGCGCAACATCTCATCGCGGGGGTAGGGCTTGTAGAAACTTTTTATATTTTAGGTGCAAGTTACTTTATTATCATGCTCCTAGCTTCACAATTCATTAAGCGTCCAAATGAGCAAGAGCTTGCAATTTTATCTGCTTCAGGGAAAGAAAAAATAGCCTCTTTGACGCAAGGAATGGCTGCAAATCAGGCTCTGAAAAGCAATCGGTTTTATATACTTTGGATTATTTTCTTTATCAACATAGCTTGTGGTTTAGGCTTAATTTCAGCGGCATCGCCAATGGCACAGGAAATGGCTGGCTTGTCTACAAGTCATGCAGCAGTAATGGTGGGCGTTTTAGGGATTTTCAATGGATTTGGTCGCTTGCTTTGGGCGAGTTTGTCTGACTATATCGGTCGCCCTCTAACCTTTAGTATATTACTGCTTGTCAATCTTTTCTTTTCTCTCTCACTTTGGCTCTTTACAGATTCCGTTTTATTTGTAGTCGCTATGTCTATTTTGATGACTTGCTATGGAGCTGGTTTTTCTTTGATTCCAGCTTATCTCAGTGATATTTTTGGAACCAAGGAATTGGCTGCTCTGCATGGTTATATTTTAACAGCTTGGGCAATGGCTGGTTTAGCAGGACCTATTTTATTAGCAGAGACTTATAAAATGGCTCATTCTTACACACAAACCTTGTTCGTTTTTATCATTTTATATAGTATCGCCTTGGCTTTGTCTTATTATCTAGGTCGTTCCATCAAAAAGGAAAGCTAAAAACCGCTTACATGATTTTCTGTAGAAATGGGGCTATCTTTTGCTTCTCTCTTGTGTTATACTAGATAGGTTGCAAAGAAAACAGTACTTTTCTTTTGTGGAAAAGAAGCAACACGATTTTGTATCCAGTATATGAAAATACGTCATAAAAAGAAAAGTATAAACTAAGCCCTATAGGGTGGCTTCGCACCACCTTTAGAAAGAAGAATAACGTGAAATTTAATGAATTAAACTTGTCTGCTGATTTGCTAGCAGAGATTGAAAAAGCTGGTTTTGTAGAAGCCAGTCCGATCCAAGAACAAACCATTCCCTTGGCCCTTGAAGGCAAGGACGTTATCGGTCAAGCTCAGACTGGTACAGGAAAAACTGCAGCCTTTGGCTTGCCTACCCTTGAAAAAATCCGTACAGAAGAAGGGACTATCCAAGCCTTGGTCATCGCTCCAACTCGTGAACTAGCTGTCCAAAGTCAAGAGGAACTCTTCCGCTTTGGTCGTAGTAAGGGAGTCAAGGTTCGCTCAGTATATGGTGGATCAAGCATCGAAAAACAAATTAAGGCTCTTAAATCTGGTGCCCATATCGTGGTGGGAACTCCAGGTCGCCTTTTGGACTTGATTAAACGCAAGGCCTTGAAATTACAAGATATTGAAACTCTTATCCTTGACGAAGCGGATGAAATGCTCAACATGGGCTTCCTTGAAGACATTGAAGCTATCATCTCCCGTGTCCCTGAAAACCGTCAAACTCTACTCTTCTCAGCAACTATGCCAGATGCTATCAAACGTATCGGTGTTCAGTTTATGAAAGAACCTGAGCATGTCAAGATTGCTGCTAAGGAATTGACAACAGAATTGGTTGACCAATACTATATCCGAGTTAAAGAACAAGAAAAATTTGACACCATGACTCGTCTCATGGATGTGGAGCAACCTGAGCTTGCTATCGTATTTGGTCGTACAAAACGCCGTGTAGATGAATTGACTCGTGGTTTGAAAATCCGTGGCTTCCGTGCAGAAGGAATTCATGGTGATTTGGACCAAAACAAACGTCTTCGTGTCCTTCGTGACTTTAAAAATGGCAATCTTGATGTTCTGGTTGCGACAGACGTTGCAGCGCGTGGTTTGGATATTTCAGGTGTGACCCATGTCTACAACTACGATATTCCACAAGATCCTGAAAGTTATGTTCACCGTATCGGTCGTACAGGTCGTGCTGGTAAGTCAGGTCAGTCTATTACTTTTGTTGCTCCAAACGAAATGGGTTACCTGCAAATCATTGAAAACTTGACCAAGAAACGCATGAAAGGTCTCAAACCTGCAAGTGCAGAAGAAGCATTTCAAGCTAAAAAACACGTAGCTCTTAAGAAAATCGAACGTGATTTTGCAGATGAGACTATCCGTGCCAACTTTGAGAAATTTGGTAAGGATGCTCGTAAGCTAGCTGCCGAATTTACTCCAGAAGAATTGGCAATGTATATCTTGAGTCTGACTGTTCAAGATCCAGATAGTCTTCCTGAAGTAGAAATTGCACGTGAAAAACCACTGCCATTTAAACCATCAGGTAATGGCTTCAGTGGTAAAGCTAAGGGAGGTCGTGGAGGCCGTCGTGGAGATGACCGTCGAGACCGTGATCGCCGTGGCAATGATCGTTTTGATAAGGAAAAACGTTATCGTAAGGATAATAAAAAACCACGCACTACTTCAAGCGAAAAGCAAACAGGCTTTGTGATTCGTAACAAGGGCGATAAATAAGAAAAAGCGGTTCAAAATGAATCGCTTTTTTTTATATAAGGAGACCGAATGTGAAAAGATAATACTCAATAAAAATCAAAGAGCAAACTAGGAAACTAGCCGCAGGCTGTACTTGAGTACGGCAAGGCGACGTTGATGCGGTTTGAAGAGATTTTCGAAGAGTATAAATAAAATCATTATATTATATTTTATAACGTCATAATATACAAAAAATAGGCAAATTGTCAATAGAAAAGGAACAACTTAATTAAAAATATTCTGGTTTTTAAAAATTGCAATTAAATAAGCAATTTTCAGATAATAATTGAAAATTCAAGCTGTTTATGTTATAATGATAGCGATTAAATTCGAGGTGAAAAATGGCACATTTATTAGAAAAAACTAGAAAAATTACTTCTATCCTGAAGCGCTCAGACGAGCAGTTGCAGGAAGAGCTTCCCTACAATGCGATTACCCGTCAATTGGCAGATATTATTGACTGTAACGCCTGTATCGTTAATAGCAAGGGACGTCTCCTTGGCTATTTTATGCGTTACAAAACCAATACAGATCGTGTAGAGCAATTCTTTCAAACTAAAATTTTCCCGGATGACTACATTCAAGGTGCGAACATGATTTACGATACAGAAGCCAATCTGACAGTTGATCATGATTTAAGTATTTTTCCTGTGGAAAGTCGGAACGACTTTCCAGATGGTTTGACGACTATTGCACCGATTCATGTATCGGGGATTCGCCTTGGTTCTCTGATTATTTGGCGCAATGATAAAAAATTCGAAGACGAGGACTTGATTCTTGTTGAGATTGCCAGTACCGTTGTTGGGATTCAGCTTCTTAACTTCCAGCGTGAAGAAGATGAGAAAAATATCCGTCGCCGTACTGCTGTTAGCATGGCGGTTAATACCCTTTCTTACTCCGAACTCCGTGCTGTTTCAGCAATTTTAGGGGAATTAAATGGAAATGAAGGGCAGTTAACTGCGTCTGTAATTGCAGATCGTATCGGAATTACCCGCTCTGTGATTGTCAATGCCCTTCGTAAACTTGAGTCCGCTGGGATTATTGAAAGTCGCTCGCTTGGAATGAAGGGAACCTATCTTAAGGTCTTGATTTCAGATATTTTTGAAGAAGTTAAGAAAAGAGATTACTAATGACTAAGGCTTTGATTTCGATTGACTATACGGAAGATTTTGTTGCTGATAGTGGTAAATTGACAGCAGGGGCTCCAGCCCAGGCTATTTCGGATGCCATTAGCAAGGTGACTAGACTAGCTTTTGAACGTGGAGACTACGTCTTTTTTACCATTGATGCGCACGAGGAAAATGATTGTTTCCATCCAGAAAGTAAACTATTCCCTCCTCATAATCTGATTGGGACTAGTGGACGCAATTTATACGGAGATTTGGGGATCTTTTATCAAGAGCGTGGTTCAGACAGTCGTGTCTTTTGGATGGATAAACGCCATTACTCAGCTTTTTCAGGGACTGACCTAGATATTCGTTTGAGAGAGCGTAGAGTGTCTACCGTTATCTTAACAGGTGTCTTGACGGATATCTGTGTCCTGCATACAGCTATCGATGCCTATAATCTAGGATATGACATCGAGATTGTTCAACCAGCTGTTGCTTCTATCTGGCCTGAAAATCATCAATTTGCCCTAGGCCATTTCAAAAATACACTTGGAGCTAAGTTAGTAGATGAAAATCTAAATGAAATTTTAGAGTAATTTAGAGTAATTTGGTTGATGAAATGAAAAAAATTGAAAAAAAGTGTTGACAAGCATCCCAAAAGTTGATATACTAGTAAAGTAATCGACGCGGGGATGGCGGAATTGGCAGACGCGCAGGACTAAGGATCCTGTGACCGCTTTAGGTCGTGAGGGTTCAAGTCCCTCTCTCCGCATAGGATAAGAGTTAGCTTAGGCGAGCTCTTTTGTATTTCTCTAAAAAATTAGAATCCAGTCAAATGTAGTGGAGAATCAGCGAAAATATGGGAAAGCTGATCCTTGTTTCTGCTTTTGTATAGAAGAATAATAAAGATTATCTTCTTAAAATTCTCCGATATTCTCTAAAGTTCTGTGCAAGTTGCACAGAACTTTTTTGTTTTTTTTGGTCATCTTGCCATAGAAATGTAAAGCGTTTTCATCTATAATATAATTATCAAAAGACAAAAGGAGTTCACCTCATGGTAGAATTGAATCTTAAAAATATTTACAAAAAATATCCAAACAGCGAACACTATTCAGTTGAAGATTTCAACTTGAATATCAAAGATAAAGAATTTATCGTTTTCGTAGGTCCTTCAGGATGTGGTAAATCAACAACCCTTCGTATGATTGCTGGTCTTGAAGACATCACAGAAGGTACTGCATCTATCGATGGCGTGGTTGTCAACGACGTAGCTCCAAAAGACCGTGACATCGCCATGGTATTCCAAAACTACGCTCTTTACCCACACATGACTGTATACGATAACATGGCTTTCGGTTTGAAATTGCGTAAATACAGCAAAGAAGACATCGACAAACGTGTGCAAGAAGCAGCTGAAATCCTTGGATTGAAAGAATTCTTGGAACGTAAACCAGCTGACCTTTCAGGTGGTCAACGTCAACGTGTTGCCATGGGTCGTGCCATCGTCCGTGATGCAAAAGTATTCTTGATGGACGAACCTTTGTCAAACTTGGATGCAAAACTTCGTGTATCAATGCGTGCTGAAATTGCGAAAATCCACCGTCGTATCGGAGCTACAACTATCTACGTAACTCACGACCAAACAGAAGCGATGACACTTGCAGACCGTATCGTTATCATGTCAGCAACTAAGAACCCTGCTGGTACAGGTACTATCGGACGTGTTGAGCAAATCGGTACTCCTCAAGAAGTTTACAAAAACCCAGTTAACAAATTCGTTGCAGGATTCATCGGAAGCCCAGCAATGAACTTCATCAATGTGAAATTAGTTGGTAGCGAAATTATTTCTGATGGTTTCCGTTTGAAAGTTCCAGAAGGAGCATTGAAAGTTCTTCGCGAAAAAGGCTACGAAGGTAAAGAGTTGATTTTCGGTATCCGTCCAGAAGATGTGAATGCAGAACCTGCTTTCCTTGAAACATTCCCAGACTGTGTTGTAAAAGCGACTATCTCTGTATCAGAACTGCTTGGTTCAGAATCTCACCTATACTGCCAAGTTGGTAAAGACGAATTTGTTGCTAAAGTTGATGCTCGTGATTACTTGCAAACAGGTGCAACAGTTGAACTTGGATTTGACTTGAACAAAGCACACTTCTTCGATGTAGAAACTGAAAAAACAGTCTATTAAAATAAATAAAATTCAAAGCAGTACAAGAAAAGATATCTCTTTATCGATTGTAGTGGAGAGATATCAGTTAGTCTAGGGAGAGAAACAAAATGCTTCTCTCCTTTTTGCTAGGGAAGTCATATTATGTATCTATCTTGTGACGTGCCTTGAATAAAAATGGTCGTCTTATTTGACTTATAGGGTGACTAGCAAATGAAATATTGTTTTCCCTTTCTTCTTTACTGGAAAATATGCTATAATAGAGAGTAAAAACTTTGAAAGAAAGAAAAAGATGAATTTAAAAGATTACATTGCAACAATTGAAAATTATCCAAAAGAAGGTATCACCTTCCGTGATATTAGTCCTTTGATGGCTGATGGAAATGCTTATAGCTACGCTGTTCGTGAAATTGTTCAGTATGCTACTGACAAGAAAATTGACATGGTTGTAGGGCCTGAGGCTCGTGGATTTATTGTGGGCTGTCCAGTTGCCTTTGAGTTGGGAATTGGTTTTGCACCTGTTCGTAAACCAGGTAAATTGCCACGTGAAGTCATTTCTGCTGACTATGAAAAAGAGTACGGTGTTGATACCTTGACTATGCATGCGGATGCAATCAAACCAGGTCAACGCGTTCTTATTGTAGATGACCTCTTGGCAACAGGTGGAACTGTTAAGGCAACTATCGAGATGATTGAAAAACTTGGTGGTATTGTAGCAGGTTGTGCCTTCCTTGTTGAATTGGATGAATTGAACGGCCGTGAAAAAATCGGGGACTACGATTACAAGGTTCTTATGCATTATTAATGAAAAACAGTCCCTGGGGCTGTTTTCTCTACATTAGGATATAAAAATAGACTATAGCTAGTTAGAGAAAAACTATAATTGAAAACTATATCTTCTTGCAGTATAATAAAAGGACTATGTGTTTGAAATTTAGTTTCATACTCAATGAAAATCAAAGAGTAAACTAGCCGTAAGCTGCTCAAAGTACAGCTTTGAGGTTGCAGATA
>NZ_VMMK01000006.1:6914-11161 GCF_013277255.1 Streptococcus sp. 2154 | reverse complement strand
ACGAAGTCAGTAACATATACGTACGGCAAGGCAACGTTGACGCGGTTTGAAGAGATTTTCGAAGAGTTTCAAACATATGCAATTATTTCTGAAAGAGTACAGTTAGGAGAGGGTTATGCCGATTCGAATTGATAGAAAATTACCAGCTGTTGAGATTTTACGGACAGAGAATATCTTTGTCATGGATGATCAACGTGCGTCCCACCAAGATATCCGTCCTTTGAAGATTTTAATTTTAAATCTCATGCCACAGAAAATGGTCACAGAAACCCAGTTGTTGCGCCATTTGGCTAATACGCCCCTGCAATTGGATATTGATTTTCTCTATATGGAGAGCCATCGTTCTAAAACAACTCGTTCAGAGTACATGGAGACCTTTTATAAAACCTTTCCTGAAGTCAAGGATGAGTATTTTGATGGGATGATTATCACGGGTGCTCCAGTTGAGCATTTACCATTTGAGGAAGTGGACTATTGGGAGGAATTTAGCCAGGTGCTTGAGTGGTCCAAGACCCATGTCTATTCGACCCTTTATATCTGTTGGGGGGCTCAGGCTGGTCTTTATCTGCGTTATGGAGTGGAAAAATACCAGATGGACAGTAAGTTATCGGGTATTTATCCTCAGGACACTTTAAAAGAAGGGCACCTTCTTTTAAGAGGCTTTGACGATAGCTATGTTTCCCCTCATTCTCGGCACACGGAGATTTCTAAGGAAGAGGTCTTAAACAAAACCAATCTCGAGATTTTATCAGAGGGTTCTCAGGTTGGGGTTTCGATTTTGGCTAGTCGTGATTTGCGTGAAATTTATAGTTTTGGGCATTTGGAATATGACCGTGATACCTTGGCAAAAGAGTATTTCCGAGATTGTGATGCAGGTTTAGATCCTCATATTCCAGAAAATTACTTTAAGGATGATGATGTTAATCAGACGCCTTGTCTTTGTTGGTCTTCATCGGCAGCCCTCTTTTTCAGTAACTGGGTAAATTATGCAGTCTATCAGGAAACCCCTTTTGACTGGAGAAAAATAGAAGATGATGCATCTGCATTTGGGTATTTATAAGAGGAATTATGACATATTTAGACGCTTTTAAATCAGGGAACTTGGTTTTACCGAGTGCCCTGCTCTTGCATTTTAAGGAACTCTTTCCTTCTAGCGACGATTTTCTGGTTTGGCAATTTTTCTATTTGCAAAATACGACAGGCTTAGAAGAAATGTCGCCAAGCCAGATTGCTGAAAGGATTGGCAAGGAAATTTCGGAAGTCAATCAGGCTATTTCCAATCTGACGGAGAGGGGACTGCTTCAGTATCGAACGATCGAATTGAATGGCGAAATTGAATTGCTCTTTGATGCTAGTTTGGCTTTGGAACGTTTGGATGACTTGCTTGGAGCTATTGCTTCGAGTTCAGACCAGTTGATACCTCAAAATCATCTTAAGGATTTGGTGGAAACCTTCCAGCAGGAGTTGGGACGCTTGTTGACGCCTTTTGAGATTGAGGATTTGATGAAGACACTAAAGGAAGATGGAACCAGTGCTGACTTGATTAAGGAAGCTCTTCGTGAAGCTGTTTTGAATGGAAAACCAAACTGGAAGTACATCCAGGCGATTTTGAGAAACTGGCGACATGAAGGTATCAAAAGTGTGGCTCAAATCGAGGCTAAGCGGGCAGAAAGAGAAGCAAGCAATCCTCAGTTGACACAGGTATCGGCAGATTTCAGAAATGCTATGGATCTCTGGAAGGATTAATCCATGTCAGCAGGCTTGAAATCCGAGTAAGATTTGCAAGCTGTGTCTAATTGTGATAAAATAAGTAGAAAATAAATTGAAAAAAGAGGTATGTGAAATGTCACGTAAACCATTTATCGCTGGTAACTGGAAAATGAACAAAAATCCAGAAGAAGCTAAAGCATTCGTTGAAGCAGTTGCGTCAAAACTTCCTTCATCAGATCTTGTTGAAGCAGGTATCGCTGCTCCAGCTCTTGATTTGACAACAGTTCTTGCTGCGGCAAAAGGTTCAAACCTTAAAGTTGCTGCTCAAAACTGCTACTTTGAAAATGCAGGTGCCTTCACTGGTGAAACAAGCCCACAAGTTTTGAAAGAAATCGGTACTGACTACGTTGTTATCGGTCACTCAGAACGCCGTGACTACTTCCATGAAACTGACGAAGATATCAACAAAAAAGCAAAAGCAATCTTTGCAAACGGTATGCTTCCAATCATCTGTTGTGGTGAGTCACTTGAAACTTACGAAGCTGGTAAAGCTGCTGAATTTGTAGGTGCTCAAGTATCTGCTGCATTGGCTGGATTGACTGCTGAACAAGTTGCTGCATCAGTTATCGCTTACGAACCAATCTGGGCTATCGGTACTGGTAAATCAGCTTCACAAGACGACGCACAAAAAATGTGTAAAGTTGTTCGTGACGTTGTAGCTGCTGACTTTGGTCAAGAAGTTGCAGACAAAGTTCGTGTTCAATACGGTGGTTCTGTTAAACCTGAGAACGTTGCTTCATACATGGCTTGTCCAGACGTTGACGGTGCCCTTGTAGGTGGTGCGTCACTTGAAGCTGAAAGCTTCTTGGCTTTGCTTGACTTTGTAAAATAATCAGTAAGTAGCAAAAGCTAGGTGGAACAGCATTCAGATGTCTGTTCCATTTTTTATAGGAGAGGAAAGATTGAAAACAAAATTTGTATGTATAGGGCTAGCAAGCCTTTGCTTACTTGGCGTAAGAGTTTCAGGAATTGCGGCAGATGAAACAAGTGGAAGCACAGTTTCAGAAAAATCTAGTCTATCAACAGGAACTTCATCAACTAGTAGCAATGAACAGAGAAACAGTGTCTCTGCCCACTGGGATGGAGATTATTATGTAAAGGCTGATGGTTCTAAAGCTCAAAGTGAATGGATTTTTGATAATAACTACAAAGCTTGGTTTTATCTCAAATCAGACGGTCGTTATGCTCAAAATGAGTGGCAGGGCAATTACTACCTGAAATCAGGTGGCTATATGGCTCAAAACGAGTGGCTTTATGATAATAATTACAAGAGTTGGTTTTATCTCAAGTCAGATGGGGCTTATGCTCATCAAGAATGGCAATTGATTGGAAATAAGTGGTACTACTTCAAGAAGTGGGGTTACATGGCTAAAAGCCAATGGCAAGGAAGTTATTTCTTGAACGGTCAAGGTGCCATGATGCAAAATGAATGGCTTTATGATCCAGCCTATTCTGCTTATTTTTATCTCAAATCCGATGGAACTTATGCTAACCAAGAGTGGCAAAAAGTGGGCGGCAAATGGTACTATTTCAAGAAGTGGGGCTATATGGCTCAGAATGAGTGGCAAGGCAACTACTATTTGACTGGAAGTGGTGCCATGGCGACTGATGAAGTGATTATGGATGGCGCTCGCTATATCTTTGCGGCCTCTGGTGAGCTCAAAGAAAAGAAAGATTTGAATGTCGGCTGGGTTCACAGAGATGGTAAACGCTATTTCTTTAATAATAGAGAAGAACAAGTTGGAACCGAACATGCTAAGAAAGTTATTGATATTAGTGAGCACAATGGCCGTATCAATGATTGGAAAAAGGTTATTGATGAAAATGAAGTAGATGGTGTCATTGTTCGTCTAGGTTATAGCGGTAAAGAAGACAAGGAATTGGCGCATAACATTAAGGAGTTAAACCGTCTGGGAATACCTTATGGCGTCTATCTCTATACCTATGCTGAAAATGAGACTGATGCTGAGAATGATGCTGAACAGACCATTGAACTTCTGAAGAAATACAATATGAACTTGTCTTACCCTATCTACTATGATGTTGAGAACTGGGAGTATGTGAATAAAAGTAAGCGTGCTCCGAATGATACAGGTACTTGGGTTAAGATTATCAACAAGTACATGGAGACGATGAAGCAGGCGGGTTATCAAAATGTGTATGTCTATAGCTATCGTAGTTTATTACAGACGCGTTTAAAACACCCAGATATTTTAAAACATGTAAACTGGGTAGCGGCCTATAACAATGCTTTAGAATGGGAAAACCCTCATTATTCAGGAGAAAAAGGTTGGCAATATACCTCTTCTGAATACATGAAAGGAATCCAAGGGCGCGTAGATGTCAGCGTTTGGTATTAAGCTCTGATTAGAAAGAGGGATGTGATAGTAGCACCCTCTTTTTCTTTGTTTTATGATAGTTTATCCTCGAGTAAATTCAAGAACTTGCTCGGAAATGAATCTTATACTCAATGAAAA
>NZ_VMMK01000006.1:0-6887 GCF_013277255.1 Streptococcus sp. 2154 | reverse complement strand
GAGGTTGTAGATAAGACTGATGAAGTCAGTAACTATATCTACGGCAAGGAGACGTTGACGTGGTTTGAAGAGATTTTCGAAGAGTATTATATAGTAGATTGAATATAGACCAGAACATTGCGGTTGCTAAAACATTTTTAGAAATTCATTTGTCTTTCCTAATCGACTTGGTTACATCTTATTTCAATCTATTATAGTCTTGGGGAATTTCTTCAAACCACATCAGCTTGGTCAGTTCTACCTGCGACCTCAAAACTTGTGCTTTGGTCAAGCTGGGTTTAGTTTCCTAGTTTGCTGATGGATTTCCATTGACTATAAGCATCCAACCCTCTTTTCGTCTTCTAAAGAATTCTTAAATTATCAGTCTATTGCAACTTTTCTCATGTGGGTTATTTTGCTTGCTATTGGTTTTCCTTAGTAGTATACTAAGGTAGTAATCATTAAGAAGTGGTTACATAAAAATAATGAATGAGGTAAAATAAAATGGTAGAATTGAAAAAAGAAGCAGCAAAAGATGTCGCAACATTAACAAAAGCAGCGCCAGTAGCATTGGCAAAAACAAAGGAAGTTTTGAATCAAGCTGTTGCTGATTTGTACGTAGCCCACGTTGCTTTGCATCAAGTGCACTGGTACATGCGTGGACGCGGTTTTATGGTATGGCATCCAAAAATGGATGAGTACATGGATGCTCTTGATGGTCATTTAGATGAAATCAGTGAACGATTGATTACACTCGGTGGTAAACCATACTCTACTTTGACAGAGTTCCTTCAAAACAGTGAAATCGAAGAAGAAGCTGGTGAATACCGCAATGTTGAAGAAAGTTTGGAACGTGTCCTTGTTATCTACCGTTACTTGTCAGAACTTTTCCAAAAAGGTTTGGATGTTACTGATGAAGAAGGTGATGATGTGACAAATGGTATCTTCTCAGACGCTAAAAATGAAACGGATAAAACAATCTGGATGCTTGCCGCAGAACTTGGACAAGCACCTGGTTTGTAAGAAACAAGGCAACATAGATAAATCTGTAGGAAATTTCTTACAGATTTTTTCTATTTTGTAAGCTATTCCAAACCAGTCTTTTTTTGAGTTTTTTGATAAAATAGTACTATCAGTAAAAAGGATGGAAGCATGACTAAGAAAATCGTAGCTATTTGGGCCCAGGATGAAGAGGGTGTGATTGGTAAGGATAATCGTCTGCCTTGGCATTTGCCAGCAGAACTGCAACATTTCAAGGAAACAACTCTGAATCATGCTATCTTGATGGGGCGGGTAACCTTTGATGGGATGGGACGTCGCTTGCTTCCACAACGGGAGACCTTGATTTTGACACGTAACACGGAAGAAAAGATAGATGGGGTTGCTACTTTTCAGGACGTCCAGTCTGTTCTCGACTGGTATCAGGCTCAAGAAAAGAATCTCTACATTATCGGTGGGAAGCAGATTTTTCAGGCTTTTGAACCCTACTTAGATGAAGTAATTGTCACTCACATTCATGCTCGGGTGGAGGGAGATACCTATTTTCCTGAGGAGTTTGACTTATCTCTTTTTGAGACAGTTTCAAGCAAATTCTACGCCAAAGATGAGAAGAATCCTTATGATTTTACCATCCAATATCACAAGAGAAAGGAAGTCTAATGGAACGGAGTTTATTTGGTTTATTCACGGCTTTTCTGTGTTTCATCTGCCTTCTGGCAGGAGCACAGGCTTTTCGTAAAAAGCGTTACGGGCTTTCTATCCTCCTTTGGTTAAATGCCTTTACCAATCTGGTCAATAGTATTCATGCTTTTTACATGACCTTATTTTAGATAGAATGACAGTATAGAATGGAAGGAAATCATGTCTACAAATAGAAAAAATGATATGATGGTTTATTGCTCATTTTGTGGCAAAAACCAAGAAGAAGTACAAAAAATAATTGCTGGGAACAATGCTTTTATTTGTAATGAATGCGTGGAGTTGGCTCAGGAAATCATTCGAGAAGAATTGGTTGAGGAAGTCTTGGCAGACTTGTCTGAGGTGCCAAAACCAATCGAACTCCTCCATATCTTGAACCACTATGTAATCGGTCAAGATCGTGCCAAGCGTGCCTTGGCAGTGGCGGTTTATAACCACTACAAACGTATCAACTTCCACGATACGCGTGAGGAGTCAGAAGATGTGGATTTGCAGAAGTCAAACATTTTGATGATTGGCCCAACTGGTTCAGGGAAAACTTTCCTTGCCCAGACCTTGGCTAAGAGCTTGAATGTGCCTTTTGCGATTGCGGATGCGACAGCTCTTACTGAGGCTGGTTATGTGGGTGAGGACGTGGAAAATATTCTCCTTAAACTCTTGCAGGCTGCTGACTTTAATATCGAGCGTGCAGAGCGTGGGATTATCTACGTGGATGAAATTGACAAGATTGCCAAGAAGAGCGAGAACGTATCGATCACACGGGATGTTTCTGGTGAAGGGGTGCAACAAGCCCTTCTCAAGATTATCGAGGGAACTGTTGCTAGCGTGCCGCCTCAAGGTGGACGCAAACATCCGCAACAAGAAATGATTCAAGTGGATACTAAAAATATCCTCTTCATCGTGGGTGGTGCCTTTGATGGTATTGAAGAAATTGTCAAACAACGTCTGGGTGAAAAGGTTATCGGCTTTGGTCAAAATAATAAAGCAATTGATGAAAACAGCTCTTACATGCAAGAAATCATCGCAGAAGATATTCAAAAATTCGGTATTATTCCAGAGTTGATTGGACGCTTGCCTGTCTTTGCAGCCCTTGAGCAATTAACGATTGATGACTTGGTTCGTATCTTGAAAGAGCCAAGAAATGCCTTGGTCAAACAATATCAAACCTTGTTATCTTATGATGATGTCGAGTTGGAATTTGACGACGAAGCTCTTCAAGAGATTGCCAATAAGGCCATCGAACGGAAGACAGGGGCGCGTGGTCTTCGCTCCATCATCGAAGAAACCATGCTAGATGTCATGTTTGAAGTACCGAGTCAGGAAAATGTGAAATTGGTTCGCATCACAAAAGAAGCTGTCGATGGAACGGATAAACCAATCTTGGAAACAGCCTAGAGGTGACTATGGAAATCAATACACATAATGCTGAAATCTTGCTCAGTGCAGCCAACAAGTCTCATTATCCGCAGGATGAACTGCCAGAGATTGCCCTAGCAGGGCGTTCAAATGTTGGTAAGTCTAGTTTTATCAATACCATGCTGAACCGTAAGAATCTGGCTCGTACGTCAGGGAAACCTGGGAAAACTCAGTTGCTCAACTTCTTTAACATTGACGACAAGATGCGCTTTGTGGATGTGCCTGGCTATGGCTATGCCCGCGTTTCCAAAAAGGAACGTGAAAAGTGGGGGCGCATGATTGAGGAGTACCTAACGACTCGAGAAAATCTTCGTGCAGTGGTCAGTTTGGTGGATCTCCGTCATGACCCGTCAGCAGATGATGTGCAGATGTACGAATTTCTCAAGTATTACGAGATTCCGGTTATCATCGTTGCGACCAAGGCGGACAAGATTCCTCGTGGTAAATGGAACAAGCACGAATCAGCAATCAAAAAGAAATTAAATTTTGACCCAAGTGATGACTTCATCCTCTTTTCATCTGTCAGCAAGGCAGGGATGGACCAAGCTTGGGATGCAATCTTAGAAAAATTATGAGGTAAAGAAAATGGCAAAAACAATTCATACAGATAAAGCTCCAAAGGCTATTGGCCCCTATGTTCAAGGAAAAATCGTTGGCAACCTTTTGTTTGCTAGTGGTCAAGTTCCTCTCTCTCCTGAAACTGGAGAAATCGTTGGAGAAACGATTCAAGAACAGACAGAACAAGTCTTGAAAAACATCGGTGCTATTTTGGCAGAAGCAGGAACTGACTTTGACCATGTTGTCAAAACAACTTGCTTTTTGAGCGATATGAACGACTTTGTTCCTTTTAACGAGGTTTACCAAACGGCCTTTAAAGAGGAATTCCCAGCTCGTTCAGCAGTAGAGGTAGCTCGTCTTCCTCGTGATGTAAAAGTCGAAATCGAAGTCATCGCAGAGATTGGATAAGCTAGTTGAAGTTTGGTGTTGCCAAACTTCTTTTGATATAAGGAGAAAAAGATGACAAAGAAACAACTTCACTTGGTGATTGTGACAGGAATGAGTGGTGCAGGCAAAACTGTAGCCATTCAGTCCTTTGAGGATTTGGGTTATTTTACTATTGATAATATGCCGCCAGCTCTCTTGCCTAAGTTTTTGCAGTTGGTGGAAACAAAGGAAGACGATCCTAAGTTGGCCTTGGTAGTGGATATGCGTAGCCGTTCTTTCTTCTCGGAGATTCAAACTGTTTTGGATGAGTTGGAAAACAAGGAAGAACTGGACTTTAAAATTCTCTTTTTGGATGCAGCTGATAAGGAATTGGTCGCGCGTTACAAGGAAACCAGACGGAGTCACCCACTAGCTGCAGATGGTCGGATTTTGGATGGAATCAAGCTGGAACGTGAGCTCTTGGCGCCTTTGAAAAATATGAGCCAAAATGTGGTGGATACGACTGAACTCACTCCACGTGAGCTGCGCAAAACCCTTGCAGAGCAGTTTTCAGATCAAGAGCAAGCCCAGTCTTTCCGTATCGAAGTCATGTCTTTCGGCTTTAAATATGGAATCCCGATTGATGCAGATTTGGTCTTTGATGTCCGATTCTTGCCCAATCCCTACTACCTACCAGAACTGAGAAACCAAACGGGTGTAGATGAACCAGTGTATGACTATGTCATGAATCATCCTGAGTCCGAAGACTTTTATCAACATTTGTTGGCCTTGATTGAACCGATTTTGCCAAGTTACCAAAAGGAAGGGAAGTCTGTTTTGACTATTGCTATGGGATGTACGGGTGGGCAACACCGTAGTGTGGCCTTTGCTAAACGCTTGGCGCAGGACTTATCCAAGAATTGGCCTGTTAATGAAGGGCATCGCGACAAAGACCGGAGAAAGGAAACGGTAAACCGTTCATGAGAAAACCAAAGATAACGGTGATTGGTGGAGGTACTGGGATCCCCGTCATTCTTAAAAGTCTGCGTGAAAAAGATGTGGAAATCGCTGCTATCGTAACGGTGGCGGATGATGGTGGTTCATCAGGTGAACTCCGAAAAAATATGCAGCAATTGACACCGCCAGGTGATCTTCGTAATGTCCTTGTGGCCATGTCGGATATGCCTAAGTTTTATGAGAAAGTCTTTCAGTATCGCTTTTCCGAGGATGCCGGAGCCTTTGCTGGCCATCCATTGGGCAATCTCATTATTGCAGGTCTGTCAGAAATGCAGGGTTCGACCTATAATGCCATGCAGTTATTGAGCAAGTTTTTCCATACAACTGGGAAGATTTATCCTTCCAGCGACCATCCTTTGACCTTGCATGCAGTCTTTCAAGATGGGACAGAAGTGGCTGGAGAGAGTCATATCGCAGACCATCCAGGCATGATTGACCATGTCTATGTAACCAATACCTTCAACGATGATACACCTCTGGCCAGCCGTCGAGTAGTCCAGACCATTCTTGAAAGTGACATGATTGTCCTCGGACCTGGTTCTCTCTTTACCTCTATTTTGCCCAATATCGTGATTAAGGAAATCGGGCAGGCGCTTTTGGAAACCAAGGCAGAAATCGCCTATGTCTGCAATATTATGACCCAACGTGGGGAGACAGAACACTTTACAGATAGTGATCACGTGGAAGTCTTGCATCGTCACCTTAGCCGACCTTTTATCGATACGGTCTTGGTGAATATCGAAAAAGTGCCTCAAGAATACATGAATTCCAATCGCTTTGATGAATACTTGGTCCAGGTGGAACATGATTTTGCTGGTCTTTGTAAGCAAGTTCCGCGCGTGATTTCATCCAACTTCCTTCGTCTGGAAAATGGCGGTGCCTTCCACGATGGAGATTTGATTGTGGATGAGTTGATGCGGATTATACAGGTGAGAAAATGAGTTTCACAGTAGCAGTAAAAGAAGAAATCCTAGGTCAACACCATCTGAGCCGGTATGAATTATCTGCCATTATCAAAATGTCTGGTAGCATCGGTCTCTCGACTTCGGGCTTGACTTTGTCAGTTGTGACAGAAAATGCCAAACTGGCCCGTCACCTCTATGAGTCCTTTCTCCATTTCTATGAAATCAAATCGGAAATTCGTCACCACCAACGGAGCAATCTTCGCAAGAATCGGGTCTATACCGTTTTTACAGATGAAAAGGTGCAGGATTTGTTAAGTGATTTGCACTTGGCAGACTCTTTCTTTGACCTGGAAACAGGTATTGATGAGGCGATTTTATCGGATGAGGAAGCAGGTCGTGCTTATCTTTGTGGTGCTTTCTTGGCAAATGGAAGTATTCGTGACCCTGAATCAGGTAAGTACCAGTTGGAAATCAGTTCTGTTTATCTGGACCACGCGCAAGGAATTGCCTCCCTTCTCCAACAGTTTTTACTGGATGCCAAGGTGCTTGAGCGCAAGAAGGGGGCTGTGACCTATCTCCAGCGAGCAGAAGACATTATGGACTTCTTGATAGTAATCGGAGCCATGCAGGCACGGGATGATTTTGAGCGGGTTAAGATTTTGCGAGAAACCCGTAACGACCTCAATCGGGCTAATAATGCCGAGACAGCTAATATCGCTCGGACAGTTTCTGCCAGCATGAAGACCATTAACAATATCAGTAAAATAAAAGATATTATGGGCTTAGAAAATCTGCCAGTGGATTTGCAGGAAGTAGCGCAGTTGCGGATTCAGCACCCAGACTACTCTATCCAGCAGTTAGCAGATAGCCTCAGCAATCCCCTTACAAAAAGTGGTGTCAATCACAGACTCAGAAAAATCAATAAGATAGCCGATGAATTATAACGAT
>NZ_VMMK01000059.1:0-7753 GCF_013277255.1 Streptococcus sp. 2154 | reverse complement strand
ACAAGGTTGCTTTTTGAAAACAATTGAGTATGAAAGCGTAGTAACAAGGAATCATGAGAAGTCAGCCGAACCCATAGTAGTGAGGAAACTTCTGTAATGGAAGTGGAGCGAAGGGGTGAATACTCAAACAGTCTGGGGAGAGACTGTTTGAGGTCTGTCGCTAGAAAGAGAAAACGACAGATCGAAGTAATCCTACTTTACTTGTGTCTGTAAAACGAGAGGTCTGATAGAACTGGACTCTGTCACGTATTGACTAGATGAAGGTTCACCAATATAAGATATCCCTCAGACACCAAAACAAGAAAGGAATAGGCACATGTCAAAATTGCTAGATAAGATAGTATCACGCGAAAATATGCTGGAAGCCTACAATCAAGTAAAATCCAATAAAGGCTCAGCTGGGATTGATGGAATGACTATAGAAGAGATGGATAATTATCTCAGACAAAACTGGCGCTTGACTAAGGAACTGATAAAACAGAGAAAATATAAGCCTCAACCAGTTCTTAGAGTTGAGATTCCTAAACCAAACGGAGGCATCCGTCAACTAGGAATTCCGACAGTGATGGATAGGATAATCCAACAAGCCATTGTCCAAGTCATGAGCCCCATTTGTGAATCTCATTTCTCAGATACGAGTTATGGCTTCAGACCAAATAGGTCATGTGAAAAAGCCATCAGGAAGTTCTTAGAGTACTTAAATGACGGCTATGAGTGGATAGTGGATATAGACCTAGAGAAATTTTTCGATAGGGTTCCTCAAGATAGATTGATGTCCTTAGTACATAACATTATCGAAGACGGAGATAGGGAATCCTTGATTCGTAAGTATCTTCATTCAGGTGTTATCATTAATGGTCAACGTCATAAAACGCTAGTTGGCACACCACAGGGAGGAAATGTATCTCCTCTCTTATCCAATATCATGCTTAATGAATTGGACAAGGAATTAGAAAAGAGGGGACTTCGATTTGTGCGCTACGCAGATGATTGTGTGATGACGGTCGGAAGCGAGGCAGCCGCTAAGCGTGTGATGTATTCAGTCAGTCGTTTTATTGAGAAACGGCTAGGTTTGAAAGTAAATATGACCAAGACTAAGATTACCAGACCAAGAGAGCTGAAATACTTAGGTTTTGGGTTCTGGAAATCATCAGATGGTTGGAAAAGTCGTCCCCATCAAGATAGTGTTCGGAGATTTAAGCTTAAATTGAAGAAACTAACACAGAGGAAATGGAGTATAGACTTAACAAGACGTATTGAGCAACTGAATTTGTCTATTCGAGGATGGATAAACTATTTCTCATTGGGAAATATGAAAAGTATTGTCACCAGCATAGATGAGCGCTTGCGTACTCGCCTACGAGTGATTATCTGGAAGCAATGGAAGAAGAAATCGAGACGACTATGGGGATTGCTTAAGTTAGGAGTTCCTAAATGGATAGCAGATAAGGTATCTGGCTGGGGTGACCATTATCAATTAGTAGCTCAGAAGTCGGTACTTAAACGTGCTATATCAAAACCAGTCCTTGAAAAACGAGGACTGGTTTCGTGTTTGGATTATTACCTTGAACGACATGTGTTAAAAGTTAGTTGAACCGCCGTATGCCGAACGGCACGTACGGTGGTGTGAGAGGGGCTAAAGATTATCCCCTACTCGATTAAGCAATTTCCTTGACATTTTTCTTATTTTGCGCTATCATATATACATATAATATATGGGAGTCTGTGTACAGTCTGAGAGGAAGTGTTAAACTTCGACCGCACCTGATCTGGGTAATGCCAGCGGAGGGAACGATACTTAGTCTGATTTTGCACCTTTTCCATATATGGTAAAGGTTTTTCTTTTTGTCAAAGGAAAACGAGAAGAGGAGGTTTTTATGAAAGCAAGCATCGCCTTGCAAGTTTTACCCCTAGCACAGGGGATTGATCGGATAGCTGTTATTGATCAGGTCATTGCTTATCTGCAAGCTCAAGAAGTGACCATGGTGGTGACACCATTTGAAACGGTCTTGGAAGGGGAGTTTGATGAGCTTATGCGCATTCTAAAAGAAGCGCTGGAAGTGGCAGGGCAGGAGGCAGATAATGTCTTTGCCAATGTCAAAATAAATGTAGGAGAGATTTTAAGTATTGATGAGAAGCTTGAAAAGTATGCTGAGACGACACATTAGTCTATTGGGTTTTCTGGGAGTCTTGTCAATCTGGCAGTTAGCAGGTTTTCTTAAACTTCTCCCCAAGTTTATCCTGCCGACACCTCTTGAAATCCTCCAGTCTTTTGTGCGTGATAGAGAATTTCTCTGGCACCATAGCTGGGCGACTTTGAGAGTGGCTTTACTGGGGCTGATTTTGGGAGTCTTGATTGCCTGTCTCATGGCTGTGCTCATGGATAGTTTGACTTGGCTCAATGACCTGATTTACCCTATGATGGTGGTTGTTCAGACTATCCCGACCATTGCCATAGCCCCTATTCTGGTCTTGTGGCTAGGTTATGGGATTCTGCCCAAGATTGTCTTGATTATCTTGACAACAACTTTTCCTATCATCGTCAGTATTTTGGACGGCTTTAGGCATTGTGACAAGGATATGCTGACCTTGTTTAGTCTGATGCGGGCCAAGCCTTGGCAAATCCTGTGGCATTTTAAAATTCCAGTCAGCCTGCCTTACTTTTATGCAGGTCTGAGGGTCAGTGTCTCCTACGCCTTTATCACAACAGTGGTATCTGAGTGGTTGGGAGGCTTTGAAGGACTAGGTGTCTACATGATTCAGTCCAAGAAACTGTTTCAGTATGATACCATGTTTGCTATTATTATTCTGGTATCGATTATCAGTCTTCTCGGTATGAAGCTGGTTGATGTCAGTGAAAAATATGTTATTAAATGGAAACGTTCGTAGAATAAGAATGTTTCAAAAAAGAAAAGAGGAAATCAAAATGAAGAAAACATGGAAAGTGTTTTTAACTGTTTTAACAGCTCTTGTAGCTGTCGTGCTTGTAGCTTGTGGTCAAGGAACTGCTTCTAAGGATAACAAAGAGGCAGAACTCAAGAAGATCGACTTTATCCTAGACTGGACACCAAATACTAACCACACAGGGCTATATGTTGCCAAGGAAAAAGGTTATTTCAAAGAAGCTGGAGTGGATGTTGATTTGAAATTGCCACCAGAAGAAAGCTCATCTGACTTGGTTATCAATGGTAAGGCACCATTTGCAGTGTATTTCCAAGACTACATGGCTAAAAAATTGGAAAAAGGAGCAGGAATCACTGCCGTTGCAGCTATTGTTGAACACAATACATCAGGAATCATCTCACGTAAATCTGACAATGTAAGCAGTCCAAAAGACTTGGTTGGTAAGAAATACGGGACTTGGAATGACCCAACTGAACTTGCTATGTTGAAAACATTGGTAGAATCACAAGGTGGGGACTTTGAGAAGGTAGAAAAAGTACCAAATAACGACTCAAACTCTATCACACCTATTGCCAATGGTGTCTTTGACACTGCTTGGATTTACTACGGTTGGGATGGTATACTTGCTAAATCTCAAGGTGTAGATGCTAACTTCATGTATTTGAAAGACTATGTCAAGGAGTTTGACTACTATTCACCAGTTATCATCGCAAACAACGACTATCTGAAAGATAACAAAGAAGAAGCTCGTAAAGTCATCCAAGCCATCAAAAAAGGTTACCAATATGCTATGGAGCATCCAGAAGAAGCGGCTGATATCCTCATCAAGAATGCACCTGAACTTCAGGAAAAACGTGACTTTGTCATCGAATCTCAAAAATACTTGTCAAAAGAATACGCAAGCGACAAGGAAAAATGGGGTCAATTTGATGCAGCTCGCTGGAATGCTTTCTACAAATGGGATAAAGAAAATGGTATCCTTAAAGAAGATTTGACAGATAAAGGCTTCACCAACGAATTTGTGAAATAATGACAGAAATAAGACTAGAACACGTCAGTTATGCCTATGGTCGGGAGAGGATTTTAGAGGACATCAATCTGCAGGTGACTTCAGGTGAAGTGGTTTCTATCCTAGGTCCAAGCGGTGTTGGAAAGACCACTCTCTTTAATCTAATCGCTGGGATTTTAGAAGTCCAGTCTGGGAGAATTGTCCTGGATGGTGAAGAAAATCCCAAGGGGCGCGTGAGTTATATGTTGCAAAAGGACTTGCTCTTGGAGCACAAGACGGTGCTTGGAAATATCATTCTGCCCCTCTTGATTCAAAAAGTGGATAAGGCGGAAGCCATTGCCCGGGCGGATGAAATTCTTGCGACCTTCCAGTTGACAGCTGTAAGAGATAAATACCCTCATGAACTCAGTGGCGGGATGCGCCAGCGTGTAGCCTTGCTTCGAACTTACCTTTTCGGGCACAAGCTCTTTCTCTTAGACGAGGCTTTTAGCGCCTTGGATGAGATGACCAAGATGGAACTACACGCTTGGTACCTTGAGATTCACAAGCAGTTGCACCTGACAACATTGATTATTACTCATAGTATAGAGGAGGCTCTTAATCTCAGCGACCGCATCTATATCTTGAAAAATCGCCCTGGGCAGATTGTTTCAGAAATTAAACTAGACTGGTCTGAAGATGAGGACAAGGAAGTCCAAAAGATTGCCTACAAACGTCAAATCTTGGCAGAATTAGGCTTAGAATAAGTAGAAAAATAGGGAGTTGGTGAAGATTATCCTTTACCAGCGCCCTTTTTCTTTTAAAAATGAGAAAATTTCGGTATAATAGTCAAAGATAGTCAAGGTTTAAAGAGAGAGGTGGGTTTGTAATGAGATTTAAAAATACATCGGATCATATTGAGGCCTACATCAAGGCGATTTTAGATCAATCTGGTATTGTGGAGTTGCAACGGAGTCAGTTGGCTGATACCTTTCAGGTTGTCCCTAGTCAGATTAACTATGTGATCAAGACACGCTTTACCGAAAGTAGAGGCTACTTGGTTGAAAGTAAGCGTGGTGGCGGAGGCTATATTCGTATAGGACGGATTGAGTTTTCTAGTCATCATGAAATGCTCAGGGAGCTGCTTTACTCAATTGGTGAGCAGGTCAGTCAAGAAATTTATGAGGATATTCTACAGCTTTTGGTTGAGCAGGAATTGATGACCAAGCAAGAGATGAATTTGCTAGTATCAGTAGCTTTGGATCGCGTTCTAGGAGAAGAAGCTCCAGTCCTTCGTGCAAACATGCTACGCCAGGTCATACAAGAGGTAGATAGAAAAGGGAAGTAAGATGAACTATTCAAAAGCATTGAATGAATGTATCGAAAGTGCCTACATGGTTGCTGGTCATTTTGGAGCTGGTTACCTAGAGTCTTGGCACTTGTTGATTGCCATGTCCAATCACAGTTATAGTGTGGCAGGGGCAACTTTAAATGATTATCCATATGAGATGGACCGTTTAGAAGAGGTGGCTTTGGAACTGACTGAAACGGACTACAGTCAGGATGAAACTTTTACGGAGTTGCCGTTTTCCCATCGTTTGCAGGTTCTTTTTGACGAAGCAGAGTATGTAGCGTCAGTGGTCCATGCTAAGGTATTAGGGACAGAGCATGTCCTCTATGCGATTTTGCATGATGGCAATGCCTTGGCGACTCGTATTTTGGAGAGGGCTGGTTTTTCTTATGAAGACAAGAAAGATCAGGTCAAGATTGCTGCCCTTCGTCGCAATCTAGAAGAACGTGCAGGCTGGACTCGAGAAGATCTCAAGGCTCTACGCCAACGCCATCGTACAGTAGCTGACAAGCAAAATTCTATGGCTAATATGATGGGTATGCCCCAGACTCCTAGTGGTGGTCTCGAGGACTATACGCATGATTTGACAGAGCAAGCGCGTTCTGGCAAGTTAGAACCAGTCATCGGTCGGGATAAGGAAATCTCGCGTATGATTCAAATCTTGAGCCGTAAGACTAAGAACAACCCTGTCTTGGTTGGGGATGCTGGTGTCGGGAAAACAGCTCTGGCGCTTGGTCTTGCTCAGCGTATTGCTAGTGGTGACGTGCCTGCGGAAATGGCTAAGATGCGCGTGTTAGAACTTGATTTGATGAATGTTGTTGCAGGGACACGCTTCCGTGGTGACTTTGAAGAACGCATGAATAATATCATCAAGGATATTGAAGAAGATGGCCAAGTCATCCTCTTTATCGATGAACTCCACACCATCATGGGTTCTGGTAGCGGGATTGATTCGACTCTGGATGCGGCCAATATCTTGAAACCAGCCTTGGCGAGTGGAACTTTGAGAACGGTTGGTGCCACCACTCAGGAAGAATATCAAAAACATATCGAAAAAGATGCGGCTCTTTCTCGTCGTTTCGCTAAAGTGACGATTGAAGAACCAAGTGTGGCAGATAGTATGACTATTTTACAAGGTTTGAAGGCGACTTATGAGAAACATCACCGTGTGCAAATCACAGATGAGGCGGTTGAAACAGCCGTCAAGATGGCTCATCGTTACTTGACTAGCCGTCACTTGCCAGACTCTGCTATCGACCTCTTGGATGAGGCGGCAGCAACAGTGCAAAATAAAACTAAGCATGTAAAAGCAGACGATTCAGGTTTGAGTCCAGCTGACAAGGCCTTGATGGATGGCAAGTGGAAACAAGCTACTCAACTAATTGCTAAAGAAGAGGAAGTGCCTGTCTATAAAGACTTGGTGACAGAGTCTGATATTTTGACCACCTTGAGTCGCTTGTCAGGTATTCCAGTCCAAAAACTGACTCAAACGGATGCCAAGAAATACCTGAATCTGGAAGCTGAATTGCACAAACGTGTCATCGGTCAAGATCAAGCAGTTTCAAGCATTAGCCGTGCGATTCGCCGCAATCAGTCTGGTATTCGTAGTCACAAGCGTCCGATTGGTTCCTTTATGTTCCTAGGGCCTACAGGTGTCGGTAAGACAGAATTGGCCAAGGCTCTAGCAGAAGTTCTTTTTGACGACGAATCAGCCCTTATCCGCTTTGATATGAGTGAGTATATGGAGAAATTCGCAGCCAGCCGTCTCAACGGAGCTCCTCCGGGTTATGTGGGTTATGAAGAAGGTGGGGAGTTGACCGAGAAAGTTCGCAACAAACCCTATTCCGTTCTCCTCTTTGACGAAGTAGAGAAGGCCCACCCAGACATCTTTAATGTTCTCTTGCAGGTCTTGGATGATGGTGTCTTGACCGATAGCAAGGGCCGCAAGGTTGACTTTTCAAATACCATTATCATCATGACATCAAACCTTGGTGCAACTGCCCTTCGTGATGACAAGACAGTTGGTTTTGGGGCAAAGGACATTCGTTTTGACCAGGAAAATATGGAAAAACGCATGTTTGAAGAACTGAAAAAAGCTTATAGACCTGAGTTTATCAACCGTATTGATGAAAAGGTAGTCTTCCATAGCCTATCTAGTGACCATATGCAGGAAGTGGTGAAGATTATGGTCAAACCTTTAGTGGCAAGTTTGGCTGAAAAAGGCATTGACTTGAAATTACAAGCTTCCGCACTGAAATTGTTGGCAAATCAAGGATATGACCCAGAGATGGGAGCTCGTCCACTTCGCAGAACCCTGCAAACAGAAGTGGAAGACAAGTTGGCAGAACTTCTTCTTAAGGGAGATTTGGTGGCAGGCAGCACACTTAAGATTGGTGTCAAAGCAGGCCAATTGAAATTTGATATTGCATAAAAATGGAGAATCAGGAGTAATCTTGATTCTCTTTTGCCAAATTTCAAGTTCAAGTTAGCCATGAAGAATAAATTCTCTG
>NZ_VMMK01000058.1:0-27131 GCF_013277255.1 Streptococcus sp. 2154 | reverse complement strand
TTCCTCTAAAGGAATCTTTCGGTTTTTGACGACTCGCTTTTTCCTCTCTAAGTGTCCTTGTTCACGTAAGTTCTTTTCCCACATGAAGAGAGTTCTGACGCCAACATCAAAAACCTTGGCTGCCTCGACATGGCTGTGCCCCTCTTTGATGGAATCTAATGCTCGCTGTTTAAAATCTGTACTATATGCCATAGCTTTATTATAACATGCTTGTTTGAAACTAAGCAACTATACTATAATTTGAATCCTTTTGCTCACGATACTACTATAGAAATCAAGCATGAGTAAAACCAGTGGAACTTACCCTGACACGGAATTCCACTGGTTTTTATGATTTTTCTCAGACTAACTTCCAATTCTACTAGCGGTGGAACTTACTTTGGGAATTTAGCTTGTATTCTCTACTCACTTTTTGAAAAAGTTACAAGTCCAATAACTGACAACAAGAGAGAAATTCCAGAAATACTTAGCATAATAGAAATCATGTTATTCTCACCAGTGGCTGGTAACTGTTTTCCTTCTTTGATGACTGTAGCTAAAAGCACTTGTTGATCACTTCCAGCTAGTGTTTTATTCTCATGCTTAGCTTCTATATTGGAATGATGTATTGTAATTGATGTAGCTTTCTCAATTTTATCATTGCTAATTGAAGGCTTAATAGTTGAGACTTGTCTATTTTGACTTACTAATTTAACAGGTTGCACTTGAGAAACTGGCTTGATCGTTACAACTGGTTTAGCTGGAATAACTGGATTAACTGGTGCAACTGCTTTAGTTGGATCAACCGGCTTAACTGGTACAACTGGTTTGGTTGGGATCTCTACTTTATTAGCCTTAAGTTTTACAACCGTTTCTTTTAGAGCTTTGATTACTTCATTAATTTCTTCTTGACTAGCTTCTGCATTTTCCAAAAGTAGCTTAGCTTTGTTGAAAATAAGATGATATGCATCTTTCTCCTCTTTGCTAGCTGTCAAAAATCTTGGATCTTTTTCTTGGAACTTCACTTCATCCTCGATAACATTCTTTAGGCTCATAAAATCTGTTTCTTTCCCATTCAGCTGGTCTTGAGCTTGCAAGAAAGTGGTCAACAGACGGTCAATTTCATCTTGAGTTATCAAATCTTTTGTAATTAATAATGCCAAGAGTTTAAATTCACGATCATATTGACCTTTGCGTTCTTGATCAGAATTTATATATTTACCTTTTTTAACTGTCTCAGCATATGCTTTAATGGCATTCTTCAATGATGTGATATCAGATTCCTTACCATCCAATGTTTGCATAGCAGACTCTAAAGCCTTAACAATTTGGTCAATTTTATCTTGGTTAAGTTTACTTCCTAATGCTAGTTGCGCATCTTTGACACTTTGCTCAAACATCTCTTTTAAATTCTGTTTTGTATTATAATATCTTGGAGTTTTAACTACTTCCATTTGTTTATTTAAAGCTGCAATCAGAGCTAACTTAGAAACAACTGAAAGTGACAAAACATTATTTTTACCAAACAGAACTTTAAATGGTTGAAGATTATCAAGTAATTCATAACCGTTTGACAGATTTACAAGAACTTTATATTCACCAGTAACCACTTTCTTACCATAAGAATGTTTACCATATGTTTCAGCTGGCAAGACTTGACTCTGACCGTCTTCACCTACTAAAGTAATCATTGTAGTTCCAGGAACAGCTTGATTAAAGCCAACTGTTACTGGGGCATATTTCATTTTGTTAGCCAAGAAGGTAATAGTTTGAAAACTATTTTCTTTCGTTAAATCAAATTCCTTAGATAGAGCACTCACAAATTTCAACTCTGTACGATCATAGCTAAAAATTTCTGCAACATAATGCCCAAATTTCAAGAAATTAATATCTTTTGACTTATCAACGGTTACATATTGACCTTCGCTATTTTTAATGCGATAAACATAAGTTGTATCAATCTCATCATTGGTTTTATTGTTTAGTATAGCAATTTTTACACGACCACTATTTTCTTCACCTACAAGATCTTTGAGAGATATAAAATCTACATTTCCCGCAAAGTCTTCCACATAATAGAAGATTTTCGATTTATCAATGTTCTTAGGAAGTGTATAACTACCATCTTCATTTTGTTTGATAATCTGATACTGTTCGATTTCTGAATCTGCCGCCTCTCTATTTTCAGAAGGACGAATATAAAAGACTTTTTCTAGAAGAATTCCGCCATTTCCGACATCCTGAGGTTTACGAGCTATAAATTGTTCTTGATTTTTTTGAGAACGAATATATCCCGAAGTAATCAGAGGTTTTTGTGTATCGATTTGAATTTTAAATATTGTGTATTGTTCTTCAGCTCCAGGGACATCTGGCTTATAACTAATAACATAGTCATAAATTCCATCAGAGACTCGATTTCCATTAGAATCCTGTCCTCCCCAAGCTGTTTTATCTACAATGTAACTTCTTGGATTTCTAGTATCGCCATCAAAATAATTTTTCACAAGGTCTGTTGGACGACTTTGCCAAATAGGCTGACTGTGTGTTGTATCCGAAGAATCATAAACAGTTGCACGAAGATTTACCAAGTTTCTATAGACAAGAGTTTTAAATTGAACAGAATCTTTATTACCATCATCGTTCGGCGAGATAGCAAGGCGAACATTACCCTTTTCATCTAATTGAAGATGGTATTTTCCTTCATCATCTTGTTTCACTCCGAGTACAGTCACTCGATTTCCTTGACGCTCTGCTTTTAAAACATTTACATCATTTTCAGAACTTGTTAAATAAGTTACATCGTCTGAAGGTGAAATTCCTGGATTATCTTTATCAATTTCAGAGTAAAATCCACTGTTTCCTTCCTTAATCAATTGATAAATTGGTTTTTCAATTGCAGGTAGATTTTGGAATTCTCCCTTAAATCCCATAAATGGTAAACCAATAACAGAACCATCATCTGCAGGATTGACAAATCTAACAAATCCTTCTAGAAAATAACCATTTGGCATTATTTTGCTAAGTTCTTCAGTAAACTTACTTGTATCTACACTAACTGTTACTGTCTTCGTACTATGAGCTTTCACAGTTACTTCGGGCCAAACTGTTTCAGTTAGTTTTCGTGGACGGAGAGTGAATTTTCCTTCTTCAACTTCGTCCGTATTTGTATTTACAATCATCTTCAATGTTCGGTCTTTATCCGAAATATTATGAATTGTAACTTCAAAGGTAAATTTATCACCAACATTACCAAGAGTAACACTTGGATAATTATTTGCACCTGTTACAAATAGATCTGTGCTTGTTGCCGCCATCGTGTCAACTACGCCAGCACCTTGGTGACGTGGAGAAGTATAGGCTCCAGTTTGTTTATTAAAATGTGGTTTTGCAGTAGACATAATTAAAGCTTTTACAATCTCTGAAATTTGACTAGCTGATAATTCAGGATGTTTCTTTGCTAAATATTCTTTGACTAATGCTGCGACACCAGCTACATGAGGGGCCGCCATACTTGTTCCACTTATACTTCCATAACTATTGTCGTTAAATGATGAATAGATATTTCCACCAGGTGCAGTAACATCTGGTTTCAATTGTCCATCTGTTGTAACTCCCCAACTTGAAAAATCTGACAATTGGTCTGCAACATCTGATTTACGATTATCCATCTTGTGATTAAAGACAATTTTATACTGACCAGACTTAAGAATTTCACCATAATATTTTGAAATAAAGACAGATGGGATTTTCTTAGCATCACCTGTAACAGACATACTAACATTTGCACCTTCAACGTTGTTATAAATTAAAACTCCAGCTGCACCGTGTTGAAGAGCATTTTTAATCTTATCAGAGAAATGGATTTTACCACGTTGAATCAGTGCTAACTTACCTCTTACATCAATATTAGCAAAATCTTCTTCACGACCAATACCCGTTGCTACATATTCGTATTCTTTCCCTTTTTCAAAATCTTTTTCTGTTTCAGGTCTATTAAAATCAAACTTACCATAATCAAGGGTAGCGTCATTTTCTAAACCTTTTACTTCAAAGACTTCAGTAGTTAGAATTTTATTATTAATCGAAGCAACAGAAATTGAATCTTCTACTGTAGAGGGATTTCCGACGAGACCATAATCAGGATTTTCTGCTAATGGTTGTGAAAAACCTCTACCGAAAGTATTGCTATTACCAGCAGCAATAACAACAGATACTCCTTTAGTGCGTGCTCTTTTTACTGCTTCAATAATATCTGAACCCGCATCTACAGTTGAACCCGCACCTGCACCCAAACTCATATTGATCACATCCGCACCTAACGCAACTGCGTCATCAACGGCTTTTACATAGAGGGCAGAGGCTGTAGTTTTATCTCTATCTGAAAAAACTCTCATAAACATAATTTGAGCTTCTGGCGCCACCCCATAAACCTTCTCAGAATTCGGGGCTTTATTAATTGGATTTCCAGCTACAATACCAGTAACGTGCATTCCATGAGACTCTTTTTCAGCCTCTTTTATATTATCAGTTCCATCAAAGTAATCATAAGCATATACTACCTTGTCACTGTACCATTTTCCATAGTCAATACCGGCAGCTTTTTTAGCTTTTTCGATATCATCCTGATTTTTAAATTTCGCCTTTGACGGATCAGAAATACGCAGAACTTCATGATTCAAATCAAGGCCTGAATCTATAACAGCGACTACAGTTCCTTGCCCTTTGTGTCCTGCTTCCCATGTTTTAGGGACAGTAATCATTTCATTACTGGAGATACTATTTGGCTTTTCTTTATGTCCACTTTGAGATAACGACTGTGATTGTGAACTTTCGGAAGAAGAACTTCTTTCTACTGCTGATTCTTCCTTCTTCTCTTCACTTTTTATAGCAGTCTTTTCTTTCTGTGTGATTACATTCTTGTCTGACTTATTATCTCTATATTCTATAGAATCATCTTGTTTTACTGACGCTGTCGCTTCTGTTTTTTCCTTTGAAGAAGAATCTAGAGCATTCTTGTCAGCCGTGACTGACGGTGCGAGCTTATTTGAATCATCTAATTTATTAATTATTACTGCATGTGTAACTTGATTGGATGTTTCAAATTTCCCCTCAGCAGCACTAACCTGTACTAAAGCAAATCTGCATGCAAAGACCGATAGCAGAAAAATCGTTGCTATTTGGTACTTTTTATGACAAAAATCTTTGCAGTCTCCCATAAAATCACTCCTTTTTATTTAAATTAAAAGTATTATATCCTAAATTATCTGAAAATTCTATCAAAAACTTATTTTGTAACAAAATTGTAATATTAATCACTCTTCTCATGTAATTTAAACATAAAGAAATTTAATCTCGATTAATACAAGACTAAATTTCTTTATTAAATAATTACTTTCCATTCAATTACTCATTAAGCAAAAACCTTACTAATCACGGTCATAGAATAGTTCATGTGCTTTTATAGTAGATTGAAACTAGAATAGTACACCTCTACTTCTAAAACATTGTTAGAAATCGATTTGACTGTCCTGATCGATTTGTCCTATTCTTATTTCATTTTACTATAATCGTGAATTAAGCATTTCAGGAACTGTGACAAACGTAACCGTACAATAACGAAGTCTATTGAAAAATCTCCAGATTAGTGAACTTAGCGATAGTTCCTAATCTGGAGATTTCTTATTTTCACCTTTCTTGTACAACTTTAGTCCATGGTAAATAAGCCTCTAAAACCTCTTTGTTTACGAGAGTTTCCTCGTTTGGAAGACATTCTAGAAGATAGGATAGATATTTCTCGCTATGTAATTGATGACGTTTAGCTGTTTCCAACAAGCTCATAATAATAGCTCTTGCTTTAGCTCCTTCAAAACTTTGAGAAAACAACCACCCTCGCTTTTTAAAATTTAGATTAGGCTAAAAGAGTCCACTGGACTCTTTTACTCCGTCCCATTTTAGCGTGACTACCACGCTTTGTTCTATCTTTCTTCATATTTAAATAATATCAAAACCAAGCATTAATTTCAATGATAAATAAGTAAACTCATGGCTTTTGAGTAAAGAAAAAAGCTTAGAATGAACTAAGCTTTTTAAAAACGAATCGTTTCACGTGTTTTCTCATATGAGGTAACAAAGCGATTGGTTACACCAGGCTCTGCCACTTCCAATGCTTGAGAAATCTTGTCAAATGAAGCGTGATAATCAAATTCTTTTTCAAAAATATCTAAAGCTTCGTTAAATGCTTCTTGAATGCGTTCATCAAATGAGCGATAGCGGTTAGAATATTGCAAGAGTTGCTCTGTTAAGGTTGCATATTGTACAATATTATAAGTTTCCATTTCTAAAGCTTCCATATCATTCGTTGCAATTTCAAGAACTCGGGTAACAGATTCAATGTTAATCATTTTCTGTTCTAACTCAACCATTAAATCCTCGGTATTATTGCTTGCCGTAAAGAATAATTTCAAGAAAGTTTGTGGAATACCTGGCAGATTGCGTTTTTCCATGTATCGCTTGATAGTATGGAGACGATTGACATAAACATTGGACTTTTGACGTGCATTGATATCATCTTTCTCAATTTGTGTCAGGCGCTCACTAACTGAAATTTGCTCATCTTCAATATCTTTTAGTTGAGTTTGTAAATCCTCAAGATTTTCTTCAAGAACTGAATAAGCTTGGGTTGGTTCTTCTTGATTTGAAGTTACCTCAACAATAGCTGCCTCAAAACTCTCTAATTCTGTCTGAATACGACGAACATGGCTTGCAGCTGTCTCAGGAAGTAAATAGGTCTTGTTCAAACGTGCAATATCTTCTCCCAATAAAGTATTATTCTCTTTCATATGTTGAAGGTAAGTTGGAAGAGTTGCAAGTAGATTCTCCACTACTTTCTGAGCAGCAATTTCTCGAGTAAAAATATCATACAAAGCATTGATTTCCTCTTGTGCCTGTCCATTCTCATATTCGGCATTATCCAATTCCAACTGGCGAATATTCTCTTGGTTTTTCTTGAATGCTTCATAAAGCAAGTGGAAACGTGCTTCAATATCCGTTTCAACAAAATGATAATTAGCATCAATTAGTTTACGATAACCGGCTTCCAAATCCTGTAATTGATCTGGCAATTCTGTAGAAAGCGTCGTAACCAAGGCTGGAACACGATCCACAATATGACTTAAGGCCAAAATGTGATTTTCTGTATTATCCAAAATCACTGCGGCTTCCACAGGGTCACCCGATGAATTCAAGGTTACAAATTGTGAAAATTCAGATTGGATATTTTCTAATTGTTTTTCAATTTCATCCAAGGCTTGACCATACTGTTCTGAATTTTCAGCAACTCTATGCTGAAGTTCCTCAAATAAATCCAAAGCATGAAGAACACGACCACTATTTTTAGATTCTTGCTTCTCTAAGTCTGCCAAAGCATTGCGAATTTCAGCAATATCTTCTTCAATCAAAGTAATTTGACTCTCAATTTGGTCAATTTGATGACTGGCCTTGAGAAAACGAAATGA
Source organism: Streptococcus sp. 2154 (assembly GCF_013277255.1). Taxonomy (NCBI): domain Bacteria; kingdom Bacillati; phylum Bacillota; class Bacilli; order Lactobacillales; family Streptococcaceae; genus Streptococcus; species Streptococcus sp. 2154. The sequence goes on along the minus strand of NZ_VMMK01000058.1, from coordinate 19,638 downwards.
ATGGTTATAGCCTTCTGCTTCAAAGAGATTATTTTCAATATCGGCAAAAGAGTTGAGAGATAAATCGACCCATTTTTGATTCCATTCACGGAAAGCCACTTGACTTTGTCCAATCAAGTGCATATTTTTTACAGCTTCTACTTCATCATTTACTGGAAGATTGTATAGTTCTTCTTTTCTTTCTTCTAGCGCCTCTAATCTCCCCTCGTTTCGCTTACGTAGAAAGATTGCCACTACATAAGCCAGAACTAAAATGACTGCAATTGCAACCATTAAATAAATTAGTTGTCCATTAGACATATCAAACTCCTTTTTTACTTGAAACAATCGTAACGATTATATCATATTTTTTAGACCAAGGGAACTACTTCTCCCTATTTTTTAGACATCAAGTGTACTATAGACAGCATTTTCTTCGATAAACTCACGACGAGGCTCTACTCGATCCCCCATCAACATATCAAAGATTTTATCTGCTTCTGCAGCATCATCTACAGAAACTCTAGCCATCAAGCGATGTTCGGGATCCATGGTTGTTTCCCACAGCTGATGATCGTCCATTTCACCTAGCCCCTTATAACGCTGAATAGTCGGTTTGGTACGACCTTCACTATAACGGGCTAAAGCTTCTTGGAGTTTGATTTCTTGATCTGCACCCGGCTGGATATATTCTTTAATCTCGCTTCCAACCTTGACACCATAGATTGGTGGTTGGGCAATATAAACATAACCAGCTTCTAGGATTGGTTTCATATAACGATAAATCAAGGTTAAAAGAAGGGTACGAATATGGGCTCCATCGACATCGGCATCGGTCATCAAAACGAGTTTTTGGTAACGGGCTTTCGAAACATCAAATTCTGCGCCAAATCCTGTTCCCATGGCTGTGAAAAGACTACGAATTTCTTCGTTAGCTAGAATCTTATCCATACTTGCTTTTTCAACGTTCAAAATCTTACCGCGAATTGGAAGGATAGCCTGAAACTCACGGTTACGACCAGATTTGGCTGATCCACCAGCTGAGTCTCCTTCGACGATGAAGAGTTCTGTTTCAGCAGGATTGTTAGAAGAACAGTCTGCTAGTTTCCCTGGAAGGTTGGAAATTTCCAAACCAGATTTTTTACGAGTGACTTCACGCGCACGCTTGGCAGCCACACGAGCCTTGGCAGCCAAAATCCCTTTTTCCACGATACGCTTGGCAATCTGTGGATTTTCCATGAGGAAATCGGAGAAGGCTTCACTGAAGAGGCGATTGGTAATCTTGACCACTTCGCTATTTCCCAATTTGGTCTTGGTTTGTCCTTCAAACTGTGGATTTGGGTGTTTAACTGAGATAACTGCAGTTAATCCTTCGCGGACATCTTCCCCAGTTAAATTATCTTCATTGTCTTTCAGTAACTTATTCTTACGAGCATAATCGTTGATAACACGTGTCAAGGCTGTACGGAAACCTTGTTCATGCGTTCCACCTTCATGGGTATGAATATTATTGGCGAAACTCATGACATTTTCATGGTAACCAGTTGTGTACTGCATGGCTACCTCAACTGTGATATCATCCATCTCACCGTCTGTATAGATTGGTGTATCAAAGATTACATCCTTGTTCTCGTTGATATATTCAACGTAACTAGCAATCCCACCTTCATAATGATAATGCTTGGTTTGTTCCAAACCTTCACGCTTATCTGTAATTGAAATTTGAAGACCGCGATTTAGAAAGGCCAACTCTTGAATCCGTTTATTTAATTTATCAAAATCAAAGATTGTTGTTTCAGTGAAGATTTTTGGGTCCGGTGTGAAGTGAACAGTTGTTCCTGTTTTATCCGTATCTCCAACTATTTCAAGATCTGCGACAACATGACCACGACGGTATTCTTGGTAATGAATCTTACCATTTTTGTGAACATGAACGTCTAATTGAGTTGAAAGGGCATTAACAACTGACGACCCCACGCCGTGAAGACCACCTGAAACCTTGTATCCGCCACCGCCAAATTTTCCTCCAGCGTGAAGGACAGTAAAGACAGTCTCAACGGCAGGTCGACCTGTTTTTTCCTGAATATCGACTGGAATACCACGCCCATTATCCACAACAGTAATCGAATCATCTGGCTCAATAAAAACTTGAATATGGCTGGCAAATCCTGCCAAGGCCTCGTCAATTGAGTTATCAACAATTTCCCAGACTAGATGGTGAAGACCTTCTTTTGAGGTTGATCCAATGTACATCCCTGGACGCATACGAACAGCCTCTAAGCCCTCTAAAACTTGAATTTGACTGGCATCATAATCCTGTGCCTGCAGATTTTTGATTTCTTCTGTCATCTTATTCCTTTTTCTTACATGTCTAATACTTGTCTTAAATTCACGATACTGGTAAACAAGTGGGTATCAAGTCCTGCAGCTTGACCTGCTTCGATATCAATCGGTCGATCACCAATGACAAGACCTGAGCTAATCTGATACTTTTTTCTTAAATAAAGCACGGACTCGGGATTTGGCTTTCTCTTAAAGCCTGAGCTAGAAGTCACCACTTCTGTAAAATAAGCTGCTATAGAGGTTTTTTCTAAAATTTCCAAAACCTGATTATTTCGATGAGAGACCAAAAAATGACGGCCACCTTGATTTGAAATGTCTTCCAATAGGTCAAAAACTCCTTCAAATAAAATCGGGTGTTCAAGCTCTCTGGCTTCATTTTCCTTGTACTTTTCTAAAAAATTCTCTAAATTGGGAGCGAATGTCTCAATCGCCAAATCAGTAGAAACCTTTAAAGCTTGATAGACACTGTCATGGTCTTGTATAATGCCATACAGTGCCAATGTTTCAACAAATGCAGCTGTTGAAATTTCATAATTATCCAGTAAAGTTCCACCTAAATCCCAGATATAATCGTGATATTTCATACCCTTCATTATAGCATTTTTTTATGAAAAAAGCGATGATTTCCCTGATTTTTCCACATAAAAAACGAGAGAATAACTCCCGTTTTACTGATTTTTACCAAAGACATCTCGATAGAGCATTCCTGTTCGTAAAGTCTCTGCGTCTCCTCCTAGTTGCTCTACCAACTCGTAGGCAAAGGCAAGGGCTGTCGAGGGACCTCGACTGGTTGTCAAGTGACCATCTACCACTACTGTTTCCTTGACGTAGTGACCATCAAGGATTTGCTCTTGAACACCATCATAACAAGTGTACTGCTTGTTTTTCAATACCCCTGCTTGATTGAGGGCAATTGGTGCCGCACAAATGGCTGCTAGTTTCTTCCCTTCTTGCTCGAATCTTTGCAACTCTTGAATCAAGGCCTGATTATCGCGCAAATGTGCAGAACCAGGCATACCGCCAGGAAGAACAATCATGTCATAGTCTGATAAATCTCCATCAAAGACATGATTTGCTCTTACTTGGATTGCATGCGAACCCGTTACTTGCTTTTCAAAACCAACCATATCACAAGTAATATTTGAACGACGCAAGACATCTACAACTGTCAAAGCTTCAATTTCTTCAAAGCCCTGAGCTAACATAACTGCTACTTTTACCATGATTTTCTCCTTATTTGATTTGTTTTAATACAAGCTTTTTCCGCTTGAATGGGACTTTTCCGCTCTTTTCTTCAGCTAGATTTGTCTGGTAACTCATCGATAAAAGCAAACCAACACCAATCAGATTACTGATAATAGCCGATCCCCCTTGCGAAATGAAAGGCAGTGGAATCCCGGTCAAAGGAAGCAAGCCCGTTACAGCACCGATATTTTCAAAAATGTGGAAGAGCAACATCATAATCAAACCAGTGGAAATATAGGTGTAGAACTGGTTATTTGATTTGAGAGTAATCTTCAACATACGGTAAATCAACATGAGGTAAAGGACAATAACCAGGACAGAGCCAATAAAGCCAAAATCTTCTGCAATGACCGTGAAAATCATATCTGACTCACGAACTGGAATAAGCAGATTTGAAGTATTAAAACCTTGGCCAAATAAACCACCGCTCCCAATGGCAATCTGCCCTTGAGCCTGCTGGTAAGTCGTTGTTTGGGCAAACTCAAAGGGATTGAGCCAAGCCAAAATCCGATTGATTTGGTAGGTCGGCATTCCAATCTGGTGAAGAAAAGCTCGTCCGTCCTTGCTAATAAAGATGGCTAAGAAACCAGCAACTCCTGTTACAGCAGTCACAAATACTGGGATAATAATTTTCCAAGAAACCCCTGATAATAAAACGATTCCTGAGAAAATGGCTACAAAAACCAAAGCCGTCCCTAAGTCACTTTGAAGTGCTAAAAGAACTAGGACTGGAATAGTAAAGAGAATCATCCAAAAAATTAACAAAAAGTCCAGCGGAACCGTGCGTCTCCATTCCTTATGTTTTTTGGTAAACTGGACAATGACACGAGCCAACATGAGGATATAGGATATCTTCATAAATTCTGACGGCTGGAACAAGGTAACACCATTTACCGATACCCAGTTTTTGGCACCCGTTGATGCAACTAGGCTTGGATTATAAAAGACAATTGGCAAGACCATGAGTCCCAAGCCTAAAATATACAGAAAGGGGGTTACTTTCCAAAGAAATTCTGTATTAAAGAGCATGACCACAAAACCAATCACAAGCCCCAAGGCAATCCAGGCGACCTGCTGCCCTAAAATGGGCAGAATATTGTTTGGATAATCATGACTAACAGCTATATAGATAGCCACCACGCCAATAACCAGTAGAAAAAATACTGGCAATAGCAAACTATAATCGACTCTTGAGTCGAGAGAACGTTTCATATACACTAACCTTATACTTTCATACAATACTATTTATCAAAGTTCATTTAAAAATTTATCAACAGCTTCATCAACTTCGGATCGAGAGACGGTTTTAACAGTCGCTTCTTTTGCTAGAGAAGTCACTATTTGCTTACCATATCGTTTTCCGACAATTCTCCTATCCAAAATAAGAGTTAAAGAACGTTGGTGTTCGCGTCTCATACTTCTTCCCAAAGCCTGTTTTAAACGAATAATGGCCATTGGCAATTGATAATCATAAAAGGCATTTTTCCCTTCTTGAATTAGTTCCTGATTGATCTTTTTCGTCAAGGGCTCTTGGGGATTTTGGAAAGGAAGTCTTGGTACAACTTGAATCACAAAAGGATGACTTGAAAAATCAACTCCCTCCCAGAAACTTGCTGCACCAAGCAAGATTTGTTGTTCTCCTTTTTCAAAGCGCTTCTTTAGCTGATGAACATCCCCATTTTTATACTGAGCCAGATGGCTTACAGGAAGTATGTCTGAAACTGCTAGAAGCATATCTTTAGCGGTAAAGAGAACCAAAATCGGTTGCTGGAAAGCTTGAATTTCCACTAGTAAATCAGCTACCTCTTTGGCATAGACTTCTAAGGAAGTTTCTGTCACCAGAGGGAAATCTTTGACCAAGACCACTTCTTGGTCCTGTTTTCTACGAGCTTCAATCTTAAGAAATTTGGCTTCAGGATAGCCTAACAGGTCTGCCAAAGAAACTCTCTGACTAATCTCAAGAGTAGCCGATACTCCCAAGACTTGACAACTCTCAGGTATTAAAGAGGACAGAAGAATACGGCCAGATTTTGTAGAAGAAATCTGAATTTTCTTTTGACTCGTTTCAGTTGCTTCAAGCCAGTAATCTCGGTCAGCTGTAAAATAGCGGACCAGCTCCTCAAAGCCTTCTACTTCTAATTCTAAAAAATACTGATGGAGATTGGCTAGAGAATCTAAGATATTTTTCCTAGATTTACCAGACTGAAATTGTTCTATCAAGTAGAAGCACTCAAAGCGAATACTTTCTAGTATTCGTTGCTGGACCTTATTTTGCTCCTCCAGTAAGGCCTTATCAACTAAATCAATAATATACTGGATATCGTAGGTCTCTTGAAGCAGATTTTCTAAAGCCAACAAAACTTTTTGAACTTCATCGATAATCAGTAAACGGTCACTGACAAATTCAGGATTATCTTCAAGTCTGGTTACAAGATAGGCATGATTGGTCACTAAAAGATCGCAGGTTTGTGCTCTTTCTTGACTACGTTTCCAAAAATCTTCCGTCACAAATAAGCTTTGGGATGATAAATTCCCATCATGACGAAGATCTGTTAGAAAATGTTGGTAACGGTAGAGTTGACCAATTTCATCCAAATCTCCTGTCTCTGTCTCTGTCAGCCAGACCAAGACTTGCATTTTAAAGCGTCTAAATAAGCGATTTTCATCATTTTCCTGCAAGGAACGATAAAAGGCATCCAACTTCAGATAATTTTGAGGCCCCTTTAAACTATGAATATCTATATGGAACACTTCCTTGAGACGTTTACCTTCTTCTTCCATGATTTGATTTTGAAGAATCTTTGTCGGAACGCTAAGGACAATCTGATGCTCTTTGGCTTGAGATAAAGCGGGTAAGAGATAGCCATAAGTTTTCCCAATCCCAGTCGGCGCTTGAATTAATGATACAGGCTCATCTTTCAATAGCAAGCCAACCTCTTTAGCAAAATTTTCTTGCTCCTCCCTCACTTCAAGATTCAACAGAGAAATATTTTTAGAAAAATCTTGAGATAGTTTTCGTGACTCCATGGGATCTGCAGTTTTCTTGAAATACAGTCCTTGAACTTGGACCAAATCTGAAGAACTCAGAATAGATTGGCTGCGATAAATTTCTTCAATAACCAGGTAGGACTCATATAGGAGGGCGTCAGCCATTTCCAGCAAGCGTTCCAAGAGTCCTTTAGGAAGCTGGGTCATCTTTTCCCGTAAAAAAAGAAGTAATTCTGCTGTAGCTTGGGCATCTGAAAGGGCTGTGTGTGCGTGTTTAAGAGGAATTCCTAATTCTCGGCACAATATCGGCAAACTATATTTTTCCAGTTCAGGGAAAAAGACCTGAGCCAATTCGACCGTATCAACACGAGGATTTCTTAGCTCATAACCTTCAAAAAATAAATTTTCCGCCAAAAGATTGGCATCAAACTGAACATTGTGGGCTACAAAAATCCCATCCTCTACCAAGTCAAAGATTTTTCTAGCAACTTGCGAAAAATCAGGTGCTTGCGCCAGACGTTGGTCTGTCAATCCTGTCAGTTCTTTGATATGAGCATCCAAGGGTTCATGTGGATTGACATCCGTCGTATAGTGATCAACGATTTTTCCGTCCTCAATCACGACAATTCCCACTTGGATAATTTTAGCCTTACTACCTGTGCTAGTTGCCTCTAAATCCACCACAACATAGCGATTACCAATCGTTTTCATTATAAAAAATTATACCAAAAAAAGGGCCATTTGGCACCTGCAAACATGTGATAATTTTCAAACTCAAGAAGGTTACTTGTGTTAAAAATCCCAGCAAACAGAGCATCCTAGCCTGCTGATTTTTTTGAAAATATTGGAGAATAAGAAAAATTGAGAGAAGAAATATTTGCATCTTCCTTCTCTCAACGAATCATTTACTTTATTTAACCATGTCAGGATCGTAATCATAAAATCCTGTATCAAGGAAACGGTTTTTAGGATGTAACTTGCGCACTTCTTCATCCAGCAAGAAGGCTTGGTCATGACTAAAGTTGCCCTCTTGGATCAAGCTACGCGCTTGGATAAAGAGTTTTGCAATCTCAACAAAGTTCTGACCAGGTGTATAGAGACCTTCTAATTTCCAGTGAGTAAAGCCATGCTCCACCAATTCTGTTAATTTGATCATCAAATCAAGGTCATTGTTGGCAAAGATATGGGTCCCATGATTATCTTCAAAAATGGAATAGTGGCTCTCTGGATCACTTGGCTCAGCCAAGAAGAGGTCACGTTTATGCGTCTTTTCATCATCGATATGTGTAAAGTTATAGTAGTTTTGCAAGAGTGGACGTTTAGAATGATGGATGACGCTAGCACCGTAAACCAAAACTTCAGCAGGAATTTCCAAAATCTCTGGCATTTTGAAAAGTTCAGCTGATGGAATTTCACGCGCCAAAACAGCCTCAGATGCGCCAGCCTTTTGTCCCCAGAAGTTAATCTGACGACTGCTAGTTACCATGGTTGAAGCATCGTAGATGGTCTTAAATGAATAACCATCGCGGTTAACTACGTAAAAGACGCCTGCATCCCCAATCGTAATATAGTCTGTCTTGATTTCTTCCAAGAAGTCTAAGAAAGGCTTGATACGGTCCATCATATCTTGGTGCATGAGAGCATTGACCGCAACGAGCAATTCCTTACCAGCATCATGAACCAACTTAGCGATTTCACGCAATTGGTCATGACTAAAGGTTGTTGGCAGACGAAGGCCAAAATCTTTCTCACCGACATAGATACGGTCTACGCCAGCTTCGAGTAGTTGTTCGACTTGTTCAATACTTTCAGCAGTTGCTGTAATGATAATCTTTTCCATAGGAAAAACTATACCACATTTCTAGCAAATCAGCCATGCTTTGAAAATGAAAAGGGACTTTATTCTTTTTGTAACCTTTCTGTAATAATTCTCTGCCGAAAAAATGATAAAATAGGTATGTACTGTTAAGGAGAGAATCATGCCCGTAAGAAAATTACAATCCTATGAGGTAGACTATCAAGAAGAATTAAACCAGCAACTTCCTCATTATCAAGCTTATGCACCTGAAGCACAAGCTGATAGCAATCTCAAAGAAATTTTATTTTTTGTTAATATCGCTGTTTTTTGTATCTGTATTGCTATCTTTAGTTTTATCTTTTTAGCATTAAAATTATCAACTGCTCTTGCCTTTGCCGCAGCAATCGGATCCAGCTTACTTGTTTTAAAAGTTCAACGGTCTATTATCAAACGAAAACGTAGAAAATAAATCCAAAAGAGTCTGGGACAAAAGGATTTTGATTTTAGGAATTCTTTATTATAAGTTTTTAAAATCGATAGATTAGACAAAAAAGCGAACAAAACAGAATTCTGAGTGTCAGATAACTTGTTTTGTTCGCTTTTTATATTTAAGGTTAGACTTTTGCCCCAGACTCTTTTTATTTTTTCTTTTTCGATGGTGTGTGGATGGCAATCTTCACTTCAAAGATTGTTCCCTTGGGTTTATTATCTTTAACAGTAATGGTTCCTTTAAGCGCATCTACAATTTGCTTGGCCAGAGATAATCCTAAACCGAAACCACCTTTTTGACGAGTTCTAGCCTTGTCCACTCGATAAAAACGATCAAAAATTTTCTTTTTATCTTCTGTCGAAATACCGACTCCATTATCAGAAACCAGTAAATACAGATTACGATCGGTCGCCGAGATAAGAAAATCAATTTCACCATCCTCTTCAGTATACTTGACAGCATTATCAAATAGGATAGTCATCAACTGCTTCAAGAGAAGCTGGTCTGTGACAATCGGACGATGGATACGATTTTCAAAACGGAAGACACGATCATTTTCCGAAGCAATCATCTCATAGTTTGTGAAAGTCGTATTGAAAAAACTAGTTGGAACTTCTGCAAGCTCCGGCTTAATCCCATCATCTCTCCGAGCTAAGTTCAGCAAGTTTGTCGTCAAAAAACGCATATTTCGGACTTCTTCCAAACTCGATGCAATACTTTCGCTCACATCCATAATGGTAGCTTCTGGCTTACGGAAAAGGGTCTCTAAGCGATTTTGCAAAACTGCAAGTGGAGTCCGTAACTCATGACTGGCATTTTCCACAAAGGACTGCTGCTTCTGCATGCTCTCAAGCAGGGGTCGAACACTAACCCGAGCTAGATAAAGACTTGCAAGCAAAGACAAAATCCAGAAACTTACCATCACAACGACAATCAATTGCTCATGCTTTTGACTGGCCTGCTCCAACTGACTGGTATTAATCAAGACAGCTGCATACTTGATATTGGTTGAAACCGAACTGATATTGGTTTCCATCAAAATCATGCGATAGATTTCTTCCTGCCCATAGCTATTAAAAACCTGAATCTGGTAGATATGGCCTAGTTCTTTTTTCTCTAACCTAATCTTATCCAAGCCCAAAAATCGATTTCCAGAAAGAAGTTGAGTAAAGTCCTTATCAAAGAGAATGACTTCCGTATTGGAACTGACATTAGGTTTTATTTCTACTTTACTAGCGTCCGCCCTAGCATTTTCTAAATCTTTAATCTCTTCTGTTGCCCTATTCACTGCCAGTTGAATAACTGCTTGAGGATTTTCACTCAGTCCGTGGAGTTTATCATCCACCGAAGTATAGAGACTCGAATGCATGACCTGCAAAATAATCAGAGTCATTGTAGAGAAAATCAGAGTGAAGACACCAAAGTTGCGGATAAAATAACTAAAATCATCCGCATACCATGTTTTTTTTAGTTTACTGAACATCTTTTAAAATATACCCAACACTGCGCAAGGTTTGCAAATTCTCTGCAAAAGTGGTTCCTTTTAATTTCTTACGGACTTTTGAAACATAAACTTCGACAACTGAAATCGTTGTGTCACTATCAAATCCCCATAGACGATCAAAAATCTGCGTCTTAGGCAAAATCACATTTTGATTTTGAAGGAAATAAACCAATAAATCAAACTCTTTCCCCAGTAATTCGACTGGAGTATCTTCAACCTTAACAGTATTGGTTGACAAATTAACTACAATATTTCCATAAGTCAAGGTGTTTTCATTAAACTTACCTGAACGTTTGAGAAGGGCCTGAATCCGCATTTTGAGTTCTTCTAAGTAGAAAGGTTTGGTCAGATAATCATCTGCTCCCAGTTCAAATCCATGTCCCTTGTCATCCAAACTTTCCTTGGCAGTCATGATCAGAACTGGAGTCGTAATCCCCTTTTCACGCAATTCTTTCAAGACTTGGAAGCCATTTTTTTCTGGCAACATCAAATCAAGCAAAATCAAGTCATAGACACCACTTTCAGCTTCGTAGAGACCTTCTTCTCCATCAAATACCTGCATGACATCCGCAAAATCGTCTAAAAAGTCAAATACTGAATTTGACAGGCCTAGGTCATCCTCAACCAATAAGATTTTTATCATGAGAAACTCCTCCTTATTAAAACTATTATACCAAATTTGCCTTAAAAAAAACTCAACTCTCTGCATTTTACATGAGATAGCTGAGTTTTCTTTTTATTTTAGGCTTATTTATGCATTTCCGTATTGAAGAACAACTGCTTCGACTGCAGCTTTTTCACGGCTAATCAAGTCAACACGCGCTGCAATTTCCTTGATTCCCATACCGATGTTACGGCTAAGAGCAAGGTCACAAAGTTGCGGCTCAAAGAACTCCTTGTATTCCGCCAAGCGTTGCTGAGTCTTAAATACATGAGCAGGAAGGATAACAAAGCTATCAAAGCTCATATCTCCACCAAGGGCTGCCTTAATCCAAGCCCAGTTTTCACGCGCCCAAGACCAAGCTGTTTTCTGAGTTGCTTGATGAGCTAGGAATTGGTAATACCAAGCAGACAAGTCCTGTGGTTTGACCACAAATTTGTCCTTCCAAGCAGCAATCAAGGTTTGGATATTGTCCGCATCTGTACTGTATGCAAGAGCTGCTGCCAACTGGCGTTTAAAGACAGCATCTGTTGCATGCGTATAAGTATCAAGATAAAGTGCTAACAAGTCTTTAGTCTCATGATGTTTCATCTCATTAATCAGAACTTGTGAGCGAATAGCTGCTGGGAGTCCTGCAAGATTCTCCTTGTGTGTTGCAAAGATTTGGCTAGCGACTTGACTAGCTTCTGCATCATTTGAGCGAATCATCATCGAAACAGCCAGCTGACGAACCAATTCATCCTCATCTGATTCTCCGTCTTTAGCTTCAAAACCAAGACGGTCATAGTTATGACGAGCCAATTTAGCAACCAAGGCTTTGAAGGCTCTTTCAGCATCCGTTCCTTCATCAATAAAGCGCTCAAGGGCTGAAATCACTTGAGAAACAGCTGAAACCACCAGATAAGACTCTTCCTTAGCAAGTTTATCAAGAACTGGAAGCAAGTCTGCATAAGAAATGTGCCCTGCCTCAGCCAACAAACGACGCTCTTGAACAATTTGCAGTTTGCTTGTGTTATCAAGTGTCTCTAGCTCAGCAAGAACAGCTTCTAACAAGTCTCTTTGATAGTCGGTAATATAGTGGGCAGTATTTTCAGTGTTGAGACGAAGAGCTCCTTCATTCTCAGCAAGAAGAGCTGCATAGCCAGGGATTTCGATACTTTCAGTTTCGAGTGTATCAGGCAAGCCTTTCCAGTTGCTATTGAGGGGCACCACCCAGAGACGGTTCTTGTCTTCGTTCTCACCGATGAAGAATTGTTTTTGTGAAATCTTCAAGACATCATTTTCAACTTTGACAGTAAGAACTGGGTAACCAGGCTGTTCCAACCAAGAATCCATGAAAGCTGCGACATCACGGCCAGATGCTTGACCAAGAGCATCCCAAAGGTCACTACCAATGGTATTGCTGTACTGATGTTTTTCAAAGTAGGCATGCAAACCTTTGGCAAAATCGGCATCACCTAGCCAACGACGAAGCATGTGCATGAGACGGCTTCCTTTGGCATAGACGATAGCGCCATCAAAGAGCGTATTGATTTCATCTGGGTGTTTGACTTCGACGTGAACAGACTGAACACCATCAGTCGCATCGCGTTCAAGAGCGTGAGGTACTCCACCTGTTTGGAAATCTTCAAAGATATTCCAGCTTGGCTCAATGGCATCCACACAGACATATTCCATCATGTTAGCAAAGCTTTCATTGAGCCAAAGGTCATCCCACCATTTCATAGTTACGAGGTTACCAAACCATTGGTGAGCCAATTCATGTGCCACAACAAGGGCAACTTGTTGACGACTGGCAAATGTAGAGTTTTCATCTACAATTAAGCAAACTTCACGGTAGGTCACAAGACCCCAGTTTTCCATAGCTCCAGCTGAGAAGTCAGGAAGGGCGATATGGAGAGATTGAGGGATTGGATACTTGACTCCGTAGTAATCTTCGTAAAACTCGATAGAGCGAACGGCAATGTCCAAAGAGAAATCAAGGTTAGAAAGTGGATGTGCTTTGGTAGAGTATACACCAACGAGGGTACCATTCTTAGTTTTAGTGGTCACCCCTTGCAAATCACCAGCAACAAAGGCCAACAAGTAAGAAGACATGCGAGGTGTTGTCTCAAACTTCCAGATACCTGTTTCCTTACGGTTTTCAACATCGATTTCTGGCATGTTTGACAAGGCCAATTCACCTTCTGCTTGGTCAAAGCAAAGAGAGAGGTCAAAAGTTGCTTTGGCTTCAGGCTCATCCACACATGGGAAAGCTTCGCGCGCAAAATGGCTCTCAAACTGAGTAGACAAGACCTCCTTCTTGACTCCATCAACTGTATAATAAGAAGGGTAAATCCCTGTCATGTTGTCTGTAATTTTTCCTGAGAAAGCGATAGCCACTTCAACTTGACCAGCCTCAGCTAATTCAATATGAAGAGCTTCATTGTCATGGTCAACTGTAAATGGACGAGCTTGACCTGCAACTTCTACAGAAGCGATTTCCAAGTCTTTTTGATGAAGGGAAATGCGGTCACTCTGTGCTTGACCAGTGATGGTCACCTTCCCTGAAAACGTCTTGGTCTCACGACTCAAGTCTAAAAATAAATCGTAATGTTCAGGAACAAATTGCTTAATAAAATGTTCAACTGCTTGCATAGTTTTCTCCTATTCTAAGTTTAAGAGCTGCTGCTCTTCTTCAAACAAACTTATTATATCATATTTTGCTTGAGAAAAAAGGATTGGACGGCGATTTCCAAAACTTTCTTCCGTCTAACAGTCTACAGTGGGTAGACCTTGCGAAATTCTTCTAAAACAACCTTGCTTTCAGGTGTAAAAGTCAATCCTGCTTCACCCAAGCAGTCTCTGAAAAAATCCTCATGAACCTGGCGCCAATAGGCTAGGGATTTGTCACCTTCCCCTTCCTTAAAGGCATGATCAGCAGAAACTTGATTGAAGGGCTGGACAGAAACCTTTGTAATTTCAACAATACAGACAGCCTGATTTTGACTATCTAAAATGACATCAAAAGTTCCTTCTTGAGGAAGAGACTCGTCTTCTAGTGCATAGAGATCGTAGGCTGATGCTGTTGCAGTCTTTTCGCCTCTTAAAACCAAATCTGCTAAAAGGTCTGGTTCCACTCCAAAAGACCAAGCATCGATTTCATCTCCGATAGAAGGATTGATTTGTTTGTATTTATTCCACATTTCTTGCGGTGTCATGGGTGCTCCTTTGTAATTTTTTACTTTCTTCTTTTACACGTTCGAGGTGGTCTGGATGGTCAATCTCTAAATTAAAAATCGCTGGAATAGAACTATAGTGGATAATGCACTCAATCCCCATCTGATTCATTTTTTGTATGGAAGAAGTATTCAGATAACCTGCCACAGCAAAGTCAATATTTTTAATTCTTGCTTTATCCTGCATATCTCTTAGCATATCTAACATTATTGGACTTTCCATATCATGCCATTGACTGTTTCTCATAGTCGCAAAAACAAAGGAAGTCAAATCATTCATTCCAACTACAATCTTTGAAATGCCCGTTTCCAGTATACTAGATAAGTCAAAATACGCTGACGGTAATTCAATCATCGTTCCGACTTTCCCAGTAAAGCCATACTGACGCAATACTGTAATAGCTTGTTTTAATTGGTCGGCATCATTGACAAAAGGAAAGATAACAGATAGATTGGGATTGTTTTGATAAACTTCTGTAACGACATGTGCTTCAGCCTGAAATTCATCCGGACACGCCAGCAAACGCCTAGTTCCTCTATAGCCAAACAAGGGATGCCCTTCGTCAAAAAACTCTCTAGTCCCCACTAAACAATTGGCTTCTGTATTCGTTAATTCAGAAAAACGATACCAAACTTCTTCATCTGAGTACAGGGAGCAGATAGTCTCTAGATAATCTTTTACAAATTGCTGACAACTTGCTAATATGATGTTTTGATTAAGCTCTCTCAACAAATATTCCCCACGAATCATGCCGACGTGGTGAAATAGTTGAGGATAAATTTTTTCAAGAATTTTTTCGCCACTAAGGGCAAGTTGATTTTTCATAGCCATTCACCTCGTCTTAAAAGATACAATATCATATATAATTATATGAAACTTTCCTCTAGTTCAAAAGCTTCATAAGGTTCAGCTAACTCATATCCTAAAAATTCTGCTACTTTTTTGGAAGCCTCGTTATGAGCATCCCAAAGTGGAAACATATCTCTATTTAAACTCTCTAGAATCATTGCAGCACCAAGCTTTTTAGCAAATCCATTTCCTTGTTCGTTTGGTCTAGTTGCAACTTCCACTTCAACTGCTTCACGGTAAACTAACCCTGAGGAAATTCCAGCAAATCAGTTCATTATTTTTAAGAATCACAAAGCCAAATCCACCTTTTAAAACAAAATCCTGATAGGATTCAAAATCCCCCTGTAAATCCTGTGACCATTCTTCCGTAGAAAAGCAGTTATAAATATGATTATCAATAGGCACAATATTGTAACCTTCCTCTAAATGAGTAACTAGATTATTTAAAAATTCAACTTGAAAATTTGCCTTATCTTTAAAAGAATAGCGAGTAAAAGAATTTAGCCCCACTTTTCGATGCAGAAAATCTTGCCAATTAGTATTTTCTGAAATAATAATCTTATAATCTAAACCATATTTTCTAACAAAATCTTCCCAAAATCTGGAATCCAACTCCCCTGCTAGGTATAGAAAATTCCCAACATCATAAAAGCTTGTTGTCCTATCATTGTTTCGGTAGACAGTTCCGATTTGAGATTTAAGACCATAGAGAACCATATTTTTCTTCCATGTTTTAAATAGTTCCATTATCCCCCTACTTCACCTTCCAATTCATGTAAGAGATCTTGTCCAGTTCTGGAAATCCTAATAATTCAGACTTAACCTTCAAGACTAATGGCGATGCATTTTCTTCTGTGATCTCTTGAATATCCATCCAAATATATCCAAGTGAATCATTCGCACCATCAGACACAGATTCCAAAATTGTAACTAGAGGTACACTCTCATTCATTTCAACATCATACAAGGCCATGATATGGTGAACCATAAAATTTTTTAACTCTTCCCTGACGAAAACATCGTAGATTCGAGGATTAGAGTAGCTTCTAACAGTAAATCCCGTCTCTCCCATAACTTCTCTAGTCAGCGTTTCCGTCAGTCCTTCACCAAGTTGCTGACTGCCTCCAGGTAGGTCATACCTATGTTGATAAGGGCCTCTCGTTTTTTCAATGCAGAGTAACTTCCCATTTTCAAAGCAAACAGCGTAGACTCCAAAGTGTCTTTTGACTTCCATCAGATCCTCCTACTTCAAAGACCAGCCGCCATCTATTGTCAAGATTTGTCCTTGCATGGCGCTTGCTTTTCCACTAGCTAAGCAAAGGCTAAGCTCTGCTATTTCCTCTGGTTCAATCCAGCGCTTGATTGGTGTTTCACTAGCCACCCAGTCAGCTAAGCCTCCTGGCTCAAAATCCGCAGCGGTCATAGCCGTCTTGACTGCTCCTGGAGCGATACCAAAGACCTGAATCCCAGCTTCTGCATAATCTAGAGCCAACTGCTTGGTAAATCCAGCCAAGGCATGCTTAGATGAAGTATAGGCGTGACCACCTCCACCTGCTAGGCTAGAAGCAATGGAGCACATATTGATAATGATTCCTTTTTTATTCTCTAGCATTTGTGTCAAATAATACCGAGTCAACTCTACTGGAGTAACGTAGTTGATTTCAAAAATCTCCTGAATTTCCTGCACTGATTGTTCCAACAGTGGTTTGTAATCATCCAAAACTCCAGCAGTATTACACAAAACCTCAACCTGAGGACACCAGTCAAAAATAGGTTCCAAGTCCAAGGTCAAATCTCTCTGTAAAAAGTGAAAATCACCCTCTAAGAGTAGATTTTCACCTTGGTCAACTCCATAAACTTGATAGCCCTTCTCTAAAAAGAGTCGAGCCTGAGCCAGACCAATCCCTGAACTTACTCCCGTAATCAATACGCGTCTAGTCATGTACTTCTACCCAATCCGTCGCCAAAACATCACAAGGTGTCGGACTCCACATGGAAAAACCTTCTCCTTCGCCAGAAACGTTGATTAGGAAGTAGGGCGTCACTTCAAGTGCAACCCCATTTTGCTCGATAGTGTCAAAAAGTTGGACATAGTTTTCAGCACCTCCCCAACCAGTTCGTACATATTTTTTCTTAGCCTTTAACCCAGGCAGGATTTCTTCAAAAGTCATGTTATTCTCCTTTAAAATCAATAATTCTTCCCTTCATTATAACAAAAAAACCGCTTTGCAACGGCTTTTTGACTGTGATTTATTTACATCTGCTTCTACTTACGGCAAATTATTCCCTGCTGCAAGATAAATTTCATACCATTCTTTTCTTGTTAAGCTAAAGTTTGCCGCTTGGCTAACTTCTCTCAAGTGATTAGGATTTGTGGTACCTACGACTGCCTGCATTTTTGCTGGATAACGCAATATCCAAGAAATGGCAATAGTTGAAGGGGTTACTCCATATTTAATAGCTAAACGATCAAGTACTTGATTTAAAGCTTGAAATTTCTCATTTCCAACAAAATTCCCTTTAAAATACCCGAATTGTAAGACAGACCAGGCTTGAATGACCACATCGTGTAATTGGCAATATTCAAAAATGCTGCCATCTCGCATAGCTGCTTGACTATCTTCCATATTAACATGAAAACCTGATTCAAATCCTGGAGTAAAAGCCGCACTCAATTGCAGCTGATTAACAGCTAACGGCTGCTTGACATCTTTTTTAAGTAACTCCATCATCATAGGATTTTGATTAGAAACTCCAAAATCTCGAACCTTACCTTGTTTATAAAGGAGATCAAAGGCTTCTGCTACTTGGTCAGATTCCATCAAAGCATCTGGTCGATGAAGAAGCAAGCTATCTAGATGATCAATCTTCAATCTTTGCAAAATACCGTCAACTGATTTTATAATATAGTCCTTAGAAAAATCAAAATAGGTAAATTCTTCAATGCGAATGCCACATTTGGACTGAATCCACATCTTTTCTCTTAAATCTGGACGATTTTTTAGGACAAGACCTAGCAGTTCTTCACAACGACCACGACCATAAATATCAGCCAAGTCGAAAGCATTGATTCCAACAGAAAGTGCTGTTTCTACAAGCTCTTCAACTTCTTTTACAGACTTATCTTCTATTCTCATCATTCCGAGAACAATTTCTGATAATTCTTTGTCATCTTGACCAAGAGTTATGTATCTCATCAAATTTTTCTCCTTTAATTCTACATTCTTCATTTAATTATAACAAAAAACCGCTTTGCAACGGCTTTTTGACTATATTTCACTCCATTTTATCTTCTTAAACCCACGGAACAAGACAAAGATTCCAATAAAGAGGACAGCTAAAGGAATAATCTTTGTGAGGAAAACATTTGAAATGCCCATCCACTCATAATAACGGAGCAGAGAACCCACCACAAGATGGGCAACAATCATACTGACAAAGGGACGAAAGACCGCTTCTTTCCAATTCCAAATACTGATGACTAGAGAAAGCGTAAAGACAAGGAAACTGTCCCAGGGAGCAGGAAGATAAAAGGCTCCTTCTTGTACAAAACTTCCTATTCCTACATATCCCAGAACAACTAGCAGAACAAGAATCCCAACGACAATATAGGTGCCAATTTTCATTTTAGAAGAATCTTGGACTAAGCTCCAACGTAAGATTGTAGCCACAAGCCCAAAGCCAACTAGAAAAAGAAGAAGTTGCCCTAAAAACGTGAGCAAATTGACTGTTAAGAGAGGACCTTTAGAAAAATCGCCTAGTAGTTGATAGTAATGTAATACCGCCAGGACAAGAATTGGTGTTAAAAAGGACTCTTTGACCGAACTACGTGGTGCTTCCTTGAGCATCTCTTTCATTAATTTTTTAGGATTCTTACCTAAATAATCCTCTGCACTCATGCCATCTCGTTCTGCTTCTGAAAAATCTAACATCATCAAATAAATCTGCTCTCTGAGATAGTCTTCATCATAGAGAAATCCAGCAAGATTAAAACTTTCCCACAACTCCTCAAAATACTGCTGATTGTCCTCAGAAAACTCATGCAACAAATTGTTTGTTTCTTCATAATACTTCATTTTCTTCATGGTTTAACCCCCATTCTTAATCCCTTCTACTTTTTGACTCAAATCGTCCCATTGTTGCCAAAAGACCGAGACACGCTCTTCTCCTTCTTTCATTAATGAAAAATACTTCCGATCTGGACCATCTGGCGACGGGCGCATGTCGCCTCTTATCCATTGATTTTTTTCTAACTTTTGCAACAAAGGATAAATAGTTCCTGGAACGATAGTATCAAATCCAGCCTCTCGCAAAGTCTGAACCAACTCATAACCATACCGCTCTTTTTGACCAATCATATCCAAGACACAACCTTCAAGAACACCTTTTAATAGCTGAGTTTCTTTCATCACTTCTCCCTTCTAATCTATTTTGTAATACCTACTAGTAACTTCACCTATAGTATATCACTTCTACACTAGTTTGTAAAGCATAATAGTTAATACTCTTCGAAAATCTCTTCAAACCACGTCATCGTCGCCCTACCGTATGTATGGTTACTG
>NZ_VMMK01000057.1:3594-13077 GCF_013277255.1 Streptococcus sp. 2154 | reverse complement strand
TGAAAGCGTAGTAACAAGGAATCATGAGAAGTCAGCCGAACCCATAGTAGTGAGGAAACTTCTGTAATGGAAGTGGAGCGAAGGGGTGAATACTCAAACAGTCTGGGGAGAGACTGTTTGAGGTCTGTCGCTAGAAAGAGAAAACGACAGATCGAAGTAATCCTACTTTACTTGTGTCTGTAAAACGAACGGTCTGATAGAACTGGACTCTGTCACGTATTGACTAGATGAAGGTTCACCAATATAAGATATCCCTCAGGCACCAAAACAAGAAAGGAATAGGCACATGTCAAAATTGCTAGATAAGATAGTATCACGCGAAAATATGCTGGAAGCCTACAATCAAGTAAAATCCAATAAAGGCTCAGCTGGGATTGATGGAATGACTATCGAAGAGATGGATAATTATCTCAGACAAAACTGGCGCTTGACTAAGGAGCTGATAAAACAGAGAAAATATAAGCCTCAACCAGTTCTTAGAGTTGAGATTCCTAAACCAAACGGAGGTATCCGTCAACTAGGAATTCCAGCAGTTATGGATAGAATGATTCAACAGGCCATTGTTCAAGTCATGAGCCCTATTTGTGAACCTCATTTCTCAGATACGAGTTATGGCTTTAGACCAAATAGGTCATGTGAAAAAGCCATCAGGAAGTTCTTAGAGTACTTAAATGACGGCTATGAGTGGATAGTGGATATAGACCTAGAGAAATTTTTCGATAGGGTTCCTCAAGATAGATTGATGTCCTTAGTACATAACATAATCGAAGACGGAGATAGGGAATCCTTGATTCGTCAGTATCTTCATTCAGGTGTTATCATTAACGGTCAACGTCATAAAACGCTAGTTGGCACACCACAGGGAGGAAATGTATCTCCTCTCTTATCCAATATCATGCTTAATGAATTGGACAAGGAATTAGAAAAGAGGGGACTTCGATTTGTGCGCTACGCAGATGATTGTGTGATGACTGTCGGAAGCGAGGCAGCCGCTAAGCGTGTGATGTATTCAGTCAGTCGTTTTATTGAGAAACGGCTAGGTTTGAAAGTAAATATGACCAAGACTAAGATTACCAGACCAAGAGAGCTGAAATACTTAGGTTTTGGGTTCTGGAAATCATCAGATGGTTGGAAAAGTCGTCCACATCAAGATAGTGTTCGGAGATTTAAGTTTAAATTGAAGAAACTAACACAGAGGAAATGGAGTATAGACCTAACAAGACGTATTGAGCAACTGAATTTGTCCATTCGAGGATGGATAAACTATTTCTCATTGGGAAATATGAAAAGTATTGTCACCAGCATAGATGAGCGCTTGCGTACTCGCCTACGAGTGATTATCTGGAAGCAATGGAAGAAGAAATCGAGACGATTATGGGGATTGCTTAAGTTAGGAGTTCCTAAATGGATAGCAGATAAGGTATCTGGCTGGGGCGACCATTATCAATTAGTAGCTCAGAAGTCGGTACTTAAACGTGCTATATCAAAACCAGTCCTTGAAAAACGAGGACTGGTTTCGTGTTTGGATTATTACCTTGAACGACATGCGTTAAAAGTTAGTTGAACCGCCGTATGCCGAACGGCACGTACGGTGGTGTGAGAGGGGCTAGAGATTATCCCCTACTCGATTATTTAGAGGACAAAAAAGAGGCAAAACTTTTTAAAAAATCTTTTTCATAACTTTATCCAGTACATTGATTGCTTCATCTTTCATGTTCTTTGTGACGTGGGTGTAGATGTAAGTAGTGACTTCAGAGTCGGAATGACCAACCCCGTCCGTGATTGTTTTTAAAGGAATTTTATTTTCTGCTAAGATGCTAATAGTGGTGTGTCTGAAGATGTGAGGGGACAGATGTTTGGGAATTGGTTTTTTAAGGCGTTCGTTTGCTCGCTGGAGAGACTTGCTCAAGACGGAACTATGAACTGGTTTTCCTGTATTGGTAACAAAAATACGGTCGCTTTTGTGCCAATTCTTATCGGTTGTTTCTCTTAGACGATTTATAGTAGGTTGAAATAATATACGAACAGCTTGATTAGGGAAATCAAATTAATTTCTAGAAATATTTTAGCATCCACGGTGTACTATTCTAGTTTCAATTTACTATAGTTCAATCATTCTATCAAGAATACTGAATATATAAAAGCACCTACTATTAAAATTTCTTCTGATATCGAATTAGAGTCGGATGTCGATGGCGATAAATCAGATAATCTACCAGTCGACATCAAGGTACTAGGACAACACATTGAAGTCTACTCTGGACCTAAGGAACAATCATAAAACTCAGAGCCTTATCACCGAGGCTTTTTTTATTATGTGATTTTCAGTAGGCAGATTTATTCTATATATAATACAAGTAAAATTAAGTATTTAAGATCTAGCAGATTTAGCAGATGATGAAGAAAAGAATGGATGGCCTAAATATTTTAACAGATTTACGAGACTAATCATGGTATAATATAGGGTAATGAAAAATTCTAACGAGGCGGAGATGAAATTACTTTATACTGATATTCGGACTTCTTTGACTGAAATTCTAACCAGAGAGGCGGAAGAGCTAGTTGCTGCGGGCAAGCGGGTCTTCTACATCGCTCCCAACTCTCTTTCTTTTGAAAAGGAACGCGCCGTGCTGGAATGCTTGTCCCAGCAGGCTTCTTTTGCGATTACCGTCACGCGCTTTGCTCAGATGGCTCGTTATCTGGTTTTAAATGATTTGCCAGCTAAGACCAGTCTAGATGACATCGGTCTTGGGATGGTCTTTTACAGATGCCTTGCAGAACTTGACCCCAAGGACTTGCGTGTTTATGGAGCTATCAAGCAGGATCCTCAATTTATCCAGCAGTTGATTGAATTTTACCACGAGATGACCAAAGCTCAGATGAGTTTTTTAGACTTGGAGAGTTTGACGGATGAAGACAAGCGAGCAGACTTACTCTTGATTTTTGAGAAGGTAACGGCCTATCTCAATCAAAGCCAGTTGGCTCAGGGAAGTCAGTTGTCCCATTTGATTGAGGCTATCGAGAATAACAAGGTAAGTAGTGATTTCACTCAAATTGCCTTGGTTATTGACGACTTTACCCGTTTTTCTGCCGAAGAAGAGCGAATTGTGGACCTACTTCATGGCAAGGGAGTTGAGATTGTTATTGGGGCTTATGCTAGTAAGAAAGCTTATGCCAGTCCTTTTAGCGAGGGCAATCTCTACCAAGCCAGTGTGGAGTTTCTCCATCATCTGGCCTCTAAATACCAAACGCCTGCTCAGGACTATTCTCAAACTCATGAGAAGATGGATAGTTTTGACAAGGCCTCTCGTTTGCTGGAGTCCTCTTATGACTTTTCAGAATTAACATTGGATGTCGATGAGAAGTACCGTGAAAACTTACAAATCTGGTCTTGTTTGACGCAAAAGGAAGAGTTGGAGTTGGTAGCCCGCAGCATTCGTCAGAAATTACATGAGAACTCAGACCTGAGCTACAAACATTTTCGTATTCTCTTGGGGGATGTAGCTTCTTATCAATTATCTCTAAAAACGATTTTTGACCAGTATCAGATTCCTTTCTATCTTGGTAGAAGCGAATCCATGGCCCACCACCCTTTAACTCAGTTTGTCGAGTCTATTTTGGCTTTGAAACGCTATCGTTTCCGTCAGGAGGATTTGATTAATCTTCTCAGAACAGGTTTGTATACCGACCTTAGTCAGGCTGATATTGATGCTTTTGAGCAATATATCCGCTATCTTGGTATCAATGGCTTGCCAGCCTTTCAGCAAACCTTTACCAAATCCCACCATGGAAAATTTAATCTGGAACGTTTAAATGTTCTTCGTCTGCGTATTTTAACACCTCTTGAAACCCTCTTTGCCAGCCGAAAACAAAAGGCTGAAAATCTCTTGCAAAAGTGGAATTCTTTTCTAAAAGAAGGAGAGGTGACCAAGCAGTTGCAAGATTTGACAGCAACTATGGAAGCTGTAGAACAGGAAAGACAGGCCGAAGTTTGGAAGGCCTTCTGTCATGTTTTAGAACAATTTGCGACTGTTTTTGCTGGTTCACAGGTTAGTCTGGAGGATTTCTTGGCCTTGCTTCATTCTGGGATGAGTCTATCTCAGTATCGTACCATTCCAGCAACAGTGAACACCGTTCTGGTGCAGAGTTACGATTTGATTGCACCACTGACTGCTGACTTTGTCTATGCCATTGGGCTGGCTCAGGACAATTTACCAAAAATCGCGCAAAATACCAGTCTTTTGACAGATGAAGAAAGACAAAACATAAACCAAGCGACCGAAGAAGGCGTTCAATTACTGATTGCCAGCAGTGAAAATCTCAAGAAAAATCGCTACACTATGCTTTCTTTGGTCAATTCTGCCCGTAAGCAATTAGTTTTGTCGGCTCCAAGCCTTTTTAATGAAAGTGAAAGCAAGGAGTCAGCCTATCTTCAAGAACTAGTCCATTTTGGATTTAGGCGGAGAGAGAAGAGGTTGAATCACAAAGGGCTGTCTAAGGAAGATATGGGGTCCTATCACAGTCTTTTGTCTAGCCTGGTTGCCTATCACCAGCAGGGCGAGACGAGTGATAGGGAGCAAGATTTGACCTTTGTCAAGGTTCTGGCACGTGTCATGGGTAAAAAACTAGACCAAAGAGGCCTTGCAAATCCTGCCCTTCCAACAAGTCCAAGCAGCAAGCCCTTGACCAAGGATACCTTGCAGGCTCTCTATCCTGCTGATCAGGAGTTTTACCTGTCTACCTCTGGTTTGACGGAGTTTTATCGCAATGAATACAGTTATTTTCTTCGCTACGTTTTAGGCTTGCAAGAAGAATTACGCCTGCGTCCTGATGCCCGCAGTCACGGAAATTTCTTGCACCGCATTTTTGAACGTGCCTTGCAGTTGCCTGACGAAGATTCCTTTGACCAACGTTTGGAACAGGCTATCCAAGAAACCAGTCAGGAACGGGAATTTGAGGCTATTTATCAGGAAAGTTTGGAAGCCCAGTTTACAAAGGAAGTTTTGCTTGATGTGGCACGGACGACTGGCCACATTCTCCGTCACAATCCAGCTATTGAAACCATCAAAGAAGAGGCGAATTTCGGTGGGAAAGAGCAGGCCTTTATTCAATTGGACAATGGACGCAGTGTCTTTGTACGAGGCAAGGTTGACCGCATTGACCGATTGAAAGCTGATGGGGCGATAGGAGTAGTAGACTACAAGTCTAGTCTGACCCAGTTCCAATTTCCTCATTTCTTTAATGGTCTTAATTCCCAACTGCCAACCTACCTAGCTGCCCTAAAAAGAGAGGGGGAGCAGAACTTTTTCGGTGCCATGTACTTGGAAATGGCTGAACCTGTTCAATCTCTGTTGACCGTTAAGAATTTGGCAGGTGCAGTAGTAGAAGCCAGCAAGTCTATGAAATACCAAGGACTCTTTTTAGAAAAAGAAAGCAATCATTTGGGCGAATTTTACAATAAAAACAAGTCTAATCAGCTGACAGATGAGGAATTCCAGCTCCTACTGGACTACAATGCCCATCTTTACAAGAAAGCAGCTGAGAAGATTTTAACAGGCCAGTTCGCCATTAATCCTTATACCGAAAATGGCAGAAGCATTGCCCCCTACGTCCAGCAACATCAATCCATCACAGGTTTTGAAGCCAATTACCACTTGGGTCAAGCCCGTTTCCTAGAAAAGTTGGATCTAGCTGATGGCAAGCGTCTGGTCAGAGAAAAACTCAAGCAAGCTTGGTTTGAAAAAATAAGAGAGGAGTTGAATCGATGAAGCCTATTCCCTTTTTAACTGAGGAGGAAATTCAAAAACTGCAAGAAGCAGAAGCAAATTCGAGCAAGGAACAAAAGAAAACTGCCGAGCAAATCGAAGCTATCTACACTTCTGGTCAAAATATCCTTGTCTCAGCGTCGGCTGGTTCTGGTAAGACTTTTGTCATGGCCGAGCGTATTCTGGACCAATTGGCGCGTGGTGTCGAAATTTCTCAACTCTTTATCTCAACCTTTACCGTCAAGGCTGCGACTGAACTCAAAGAACGCTTGGAGAAAAAAATCAGCCAACAAATCCAAGAAAGCGATGACGTCGACCTCAAACAACACTTGGGTCGCCAGTTGGCAGACCTACCCAACGCAGCCATCGGAACCATGGACTCTTTTACACAAAAATTCCTTGGTAAACATGGCTATCTGCTTGATATTGCGCCTAATTTCCGTATTTTACAAAACCAAAGCGAGCAACTCCTTCTAAAAAATGAAGTCTTTCATGAGGTATTTGAAGCCCATTACCAAGGTAAACAGAAAGGGACCTTTAGTCATTTGCTGAAAAATTTTGCAGGGCGTGGCAAGGATGAACGGGGGCTACGCCAGCAAGTCTATAAAATTTATGACTTCCTCCAATCCACCAGTAATCCTCAAAAGTGGCTGAGTGAATCTTTCCTCAAAGGTTTTGAAGAGGCTGATTTTACCAGTGAAAAAGAAAAACTGACTGAGCAAATCAAACAAGCCCTTTGGGATTTGGAAAGCTTTTTCCGTTATCATCTGGATAACGATGCCAAGGAGTTTCCTAAGGCTGCTTATTTAGAAAATGTTCAGTTGATTCTGGATGAAATTGGCTCCTTAAATCAAGAGTCCGATAGTAAGGCTTTTCAATCAGTGCTTGCGCGTGTTGTCGCAATTTCGAAAGAGAAAAACGGCCGAGCTCTGACCAATGCGAGTCGTAAGGCTGATTTGAAGCCACTGGCCGATGCCTACAACGAAGAGAGAAAGTCCCAGTTTGCTAAACTAGGACAACTGTCAGACCAGATAACGATTCTCGACTATCAAGAACGTTATCATGGAGACATTTGGAAACTAGCTAAAACCTTCCAAACCTTTATGAGCGATTTTGTGGAGGCTTATCGTCAGCGTAAACGTCAGGAAAATGCCTTTGAATTCGCTGATATCAGCCATTACACCATTGAGATTTTAGAGAAATTCCCGCAAGTCCGTGAAGCTTATCAGGAGCGTTTCCACGAAGTCATGGTCGATGAGTATCAGGATACCAACCATATTCAAGAACGAATGCTGGAATTGCTGTCTAATGGCCACAATCGCTTTATGGTGGGGGATATCAAGCAATCTATCTACCGTTTCCGTCAGGCAGACCCGCAGATTTTCAATGAAAAGTTCCAACGCTATGCGCAAAATCCAAAAGATGGCAAGCTCATTCTCCTCAAGGAAAATTTCCGTAGCAGTTCAGAAGTGCTGTCAGCAACCAATGATGTTTTTGAACGTCTCATGGATCAAGAGGTCGGCGAAATCAACTATGATAACATGCACCAGCTTGTTTTTGCCAATAGCAAACTAACTCCTAATACTGAGAACAAGGCTGAATTTCTCCTCTACGACAAGAACGACACAGGTGAGGAAGAAGAGAGTCAAACAGAAACGAAACTAACAGGCGAAATGCGCTTAGTCATCAAGGAGATTCTGAAACTCCACAAGGAACAAGGTGTTGCCTTTAAGGAAATTGCCCTTCTGACCTCCAGTCGCAGTCGTAATGACCAGATTCTCCTCGCCCTGTCTGAGTACGGAATTCCTGTCAAAACCGACGGAGAGCAAAACAATTATCTCCAATCCCTAGAAGTGCAAGTCATGCTAGACACCCTTCGTGTCATTCACAATCCCCTGCAAGACTATGCCTTGGTTGCCCTTATGAAGTCTCCAATGTTTAGCTTTGATGAGGATGAGTTAGCACGTTTGTCCCTTCAGAAAGCAGAGGATAAAGTCCACGAAAATCTCTATGAGAAACTGGTCAATGCACAAAAAATGGCAAGTAGTCAAAAAGGCTTGATTCACACAGCTCTAGCTGAAAAACTAAAGCAATTCATGGATATCCTAGCTTCTTGGCGCCTGTATGCCAAAACCCACTCTCTCTATGACTTGATTTGGAAGATTTACAACGACCGTTTTTATTATGACTATGTTGGGGCTTTGCCAAATGGTCCTGCTAGACAGGCCAATCTCTATGCACTAGCACTTCGTGCTGATCAATTTGAAAAGAGCAATTTCAAGGGCTTGTCTCGTTTTATTGGTATGATTGACCAAGTCTTGGAAGCCCAGCACGATTTGGCAAGCGTTACAGTTGCACCACCTAAGGACGCAGTAGAGCTCATGACCATCCACAAGAGTAAAGGGTTGGAGTTTCCTTACGTCTTTATTCTCAATATGGATCAAGATTTCAACAAGCAAGACTCTATGTCAGAAGTCATTCTCAGTCGTAAAAATGGACTAGGTGTCAAATACATTGCCAAAATGGAGACAGGGGCAGTGGAAGCCCACTATCCTAAAACCATCAAACTCTCCATTCCTAGTCTGCCCTATAGGCAGAACGAAGAGGAATTACAGCTGGCAAGCTATTCTGAGCAGATGCGTTTGCTGTATGTTGCTATGACGCGGGCTGAGAAAAAGCTCTATCTTGTCGGCAAGGGTTCTCGTGAAAAGCTGGAAGCCAAGGAATACCCAGCAGCCAAAAATGGGAAACTAAATAGCAATACTAGACTGCAAGCACGGAATTTCCAAGATTGGCTTTGGGCTATCAGTAAAGTGTTTACTAAGGACAAGCTCAACTTTAGTTATCGTTTTATTGGCGAAAATCAGTTGACCAGAGAAGCTATCGTTCAGTTGGAAACCAAGAGTCCTCTCCAAGATAGCTCCCAAGCAGACAATCGTCAGTCAGATACCATCAAAGAAGCTCTGGAAATGCTGAAGGAGGTGGAAGTTTATAATACTCTTCACCGCGCAGCTATTGAACTTCCTAGTGTTCAAACCCCAAGTCAAATCAAGAAATTCTACGAACCCGTTATGGATATGGAAGGTGTCGAGATTGCTGGTCAAGGTCAGTCAGTAGGCAAGAAAATCAGCTTTGATTTGCCAGATTTTTCAACCAAAGAAAAGGTAACTGGAGCTGAGATTGGTAGTGCTACCCACGAACTCATGCAGAGAATTGACCTCAGCCAGAGACCAACGTTTGCTAGCCTAACAGAAACACTCAAACAAGTTCAAACTAGCCAAGCTGTCAGAGACAAGATCAATCTTGATAAAATTCTTGCTTTCTTTGACACAGCACTCGGTCAGGAAATTATCGCTAATACCAACCATCTTTATCGCGAGCAACCTTTCTCCATGCTCAAACGAGACCAAAAGAGTCAGGAAGACTTTGTTGTCCGTGGTATCCTTGATGGCTATCTGCTTTACGAAAACAAAATTGTTCTGTTTGACTACAAGACAGACCGCTATGATGAACCAAGTCAACTCGTAGACCGCTATCGTGGTCAGTTAGCTCTATACGAAGAGGCTTTATCACGAGCCTATTCGATTGAAAATATTGAAAAATACTTGATTTTACTCGGTAAAGACGAGGTTCAAGTTGTAAAAGTATAACTTATACTCTTCGAAAATCTCTTCAAACCACGTCAGCTTCACCTTGCTGTAGGTATGGTTACTGACTT
>NZ_VMMK01000057.1:0-3570 GCF_013277255.1 Streptococcus sp. 2154 | reverse complement strand
TCTACAACCTCAAAGCAGTGTTTTGAGCAGCCTGCGGCTAGCTTCCTAGTTTGCTCTTTGATTTTCATGGAGTATTAGAAAGGAGACCTCATGACACTTCCAGTTAGAAAATCCCTGTATGATGCAGTTTTACAGGCTTCGAAAGCGGATACTTGGGAACAAGCTACCAAGGAATGGAATGAAGTTTCCTTGATTTTTAACGGTATTGGCCGTAGCAATTGTGTCTGTGGAAATGCCATCAAATACGCTTATGAACTCTTTAACGGTGTCACAGGCCAACGCCTCTTTCCAATTGGTAGCGACTGTGTTCGTCATTTTCATCAATTGTCCCTTGACCAGCAATTGGAAGAGGAAGAAAAACTGCTCAGAAAGGTTGAAAATCTAACCAGAAAAGCTCAGAAAAAGGAAAAAATCAAGGTCAATAAAAGTGACTTTGACGAGCGACTTCTAAAATGGCTCTGGGAAAAAGGTGTTTTCAAACCCAATCGTGGCAATCAATTTGCGCCTGAGAGAGACTACCAGCTTTTCCTAGAAGTCTTTCAGGGAGGAAGTTGGACCAAGGCGGAACCAAAGAAAAAGGCTCGGATGGAAGAAGTCCTTGAAAAGTGTATCAAACCCTTTTTACTTGGGAAATCGGATGACCAACTCTACCTTGTCAAGCTAGGCAAGGAGAAAATTGACTACGAACAAGAACTTCGTATCCAGGCAGAGAAAGAACGCAAGAAGAGGGATAAAATCGCCAAGCAATATGCAGACAATCTGGTTCTAGCCATGGGACCCGCAGAGCGTGCTTATCAAGATTACTTTGGCTTTACAGAGACCCTGACTCAAGAAGAACGCAAGTGGGAAAAAATTCTTTTTGGTAAAAATAGAGCAGAACGAGCTATCAAGGCCAAACAATACCAAAAAGAGCTGGAAAAAGACCAACGAATTGCCAGTCAGGATCCAATTGAAAGAAAACAGAAGCAGACTTGGCTCCTCAATTCCTATTTTCGTGAGCTTCCTGAAGAAAAAGCTCGATTTTCTAGGCTCTTATTAGAATATCGAAAAAGTGGTGAAGTACCCTTTTCAACTGAATACCTGTCAGATCATCTCATCGACTTTTTCTATAAAATGAAAGCCTTTGAATTTGAAATCGCACCAGAACAAGTCCGAGATTTTCTAAAAAAAAGCCTGCAGGAAGACCATCGCTCATCAGCACAAGGAAGCTGGATAGAAGGAATTCTCCTCAACTGCCTCAAACCATTTTTAGAACGATTAGTGATATGAGTAACACCTGCCGTGGAAATTTCATGGTAGGTTACATTTTATCCAAAAAATAATAGGGAATTGCAAAACTACTACTTGGTATTTTATATATAAAAAAAGTATGAAAACGCAACTCAATTTTAAGACTTTTTGCTAAATAAAGAGTATAATTAAAGTATGTTCCCTTTTTTATAGATAGTACACTAATATAAAAAAGTTAGGCTTACATATTTTTAAAATTTTATTTCAAGGAGGAATAATGGAAAAGTATTTTGGTGAAAAACAAGAACGTTTTTCATTTAGAAAATTATCAGTAGGACTTGTATCTGCAACGATTTCGAGTTTATTTTTTATGTCTGTATTAGCTAGTTCATCTGTGGCTGCTCAAGAGACTAAAGGTGTTCACTACAAATATGTGACAGAGTCAGAGCTATCATCAGAAGAAAAGAAGCAGCTTGTATATGATATTCCGACATACGTGGAGAATGATGATGAGACTTATTATCTTGTTTATAAGTTAAATTCTCAAAATCAACTGGGAGAATTGCCAAATACTGGAAGCAAGAATGAGATGCAAGCCTTAGTTGCTGGTGCTAGTTTAGCAGCTCTGGGGATTTTAGTTTTTGCTGTTTCCAAGAAAAAAATTAAGAATAAAACGGTATTACATTTAGTATTGGTTGCAGGGATAGGAAACGGTATCCTAGTATCAGCCCATGCTTTAGAAAATAATCTTTTACTGAATTACAATACGGACTATGAGTTGACCTCTGGAGAAAAATTACCTCTTCCTAAAGATATTTCAGGTTACACTTATATTGGATATATCAAAGAGGGAAAAACGACTTCTGATTCTAAGGTAAGTAATCAAGAGAAATCAGTAGCCACTCCAATAGATCAACAAAAGGTAGATTATACGATTGCACCGAATTTTATAGAGAATCCATCAAAAATACAAGTGATTAACGGACAGTATGAGGCTGTTCCAGAATTTAGGGATGGACAAGTTGGAACTGTAGCTACAGAGTCCGCTGAAACTAAAGCTGATACATTATCTAGTGATATGAACTCAGAAGTGGAAAGTCACTCTACACCTCCAACCGTAGATTCTTCTCAGAACGGAGAGAATCTTGGAAAACAGAAAGAAGATGCAACTCCAGTCGAGAAGCCAAAAGAAGTAGAAGAAACAAACAAACCTGAAAAAGATGAGTCAAAAGACGAAACTTCAACAAAACCTGAAAATTCTGGTAATGCAACAACAGAGAATAGCCAAACAGTACCAACTGAATCTAATCAAGGTGATACAAATAAAGTTGGAGAGTCAAATAAACCAGAAAATAATGACTCCAAAAATGAAACTTCAGAAAAAACTGTAGAAGAAGTTCCAGTAAAACCAAATGAAGGCACTACAGAAGGAACCTCAAATCAAGGAGCAGAAAATCCAGTTCAATCTGCAGAAGAATCAACAACAAACTCAGGAGAAGATGCAACTCCTAAGTCAGGAGAAAAATCAGGAGAGACTAAAGAAGAATCTACAGACGCTTCAGAAGTTCATTCTGCAACTCCAGTCGAGAAGCCGAAAGAACAAGAACTAGAAAAAACTGTAGAAGAAGTTCCAGTAAAACCAAATGAAGGCACCACAGAAGGAACCTCAACTCAAGGAGCAAAAAATCCAGTTCAATCTGCAGAAGAATCAACAACGAATTCAGAGAAAGTATCACCAGATACATCTAACGAAAATACTGGGGAAGTGTCCAGTAATCCTAGTAATTCGACAACCTCAGTTGAAGAAACAAACAAACCTGAAAAAGATGAGTTGAATGCCGAGCTTGGTAAAGAATCTGGCACGAAAGAATCTGACAAGTATCAGAATGCAGACCAAGCTAAGCGTACTGCCTACGATCAAGCACTTGCGGCAGCGAAAGCTGTAGCAGCTAAAGAAGGTGCAAGTCAAGCAGGGATTGACCAAGCTAAGAATGACCTAGTGGCAGCTGCGGCAGCCTTGAATGGACAAGGGACTGACAAAGAGCCATTACGAACAGCCGCAACAACAGATGCGACAGCTACCAAAGAGACAGCTAAGTATCAAAATGCAACAGCAGACAAGAAAAAAGCTTATGATGCAGCATTAGAAGCCGCTCAAAAAGTTCTAGCAAAAGCAGGAGCTACACAAGCAGAGGTGAATGCAGCTAAGCAAGCAGTAGAGAATGCAAAAGGTCAATTGGATGGAGTGGCAAGCGACAAGTCTGCCTTGAATGCCGAGCTTGGTAAAGAATCTGGCACGAAAGAATCTGACAAGTATCAGAATGCAGACCAAGCTAAGCG
>NZ_VMMK01000056.1:0-4552 GCF_013277255.1 Streptococcus sp. 2154 | reverse complement strand
GTAGCAGCTAAAGAAGGTGCAAGTCAAGCAGAAGTTGAGAAAGCTAAGAATGACTTAGTTGCGGCAGCGGCAGCCTTGAATGGACAAGCAACAAGTAAAGATGAGTTGAAAGCTGAAATTGCGAAAGAAGATGCAACAAAAGCTGACGCCAAGTACACGAATGCAGACCAAGCTAAGCGTACTGCCTACGACGAAGCTCTTAAAGCGGCAAAAGCTGTAGATGCTAAGCCAGATGCAAGTCAAGCAGAAGTTGAGAAAGCTAAGAATGACTTAGTTGCAGCAGCGGCAGCCTTGAATGGACAAGCAACAAGTAAAGATGAGTCAAAAGACGAAACTTCAACAAAACCTGAAAATTCTGGTAATGCAACAACAGAGAGCGGACAAACAGAACCAGAACAACCAAAAGGAAATTCAACTGAGGATGTTTCAACCGAATCAAACACAGCCAATTCAAATGGAAA
Source organism: Streptococcus sp. 2154 (assembly GCF_013277255.1). Taxonomy (NCBI): domain Bacteria; kingdom Bacillati; phylum Bacillota; class Bacilli; order Lactobacillales; family Streptococcaceae; genus Streptococcus; species Streptococcus sp. 2154. The sequence goes on along the minus strand of NZ_VMMK01000056.1, from coordinate 4,091 downwards.
CGAAGAAATTAAACAAGAAAATGAAGTAGAACCTGATAAAAAAGTAGAAGTTCAAGAGAAAACAATAGAACTAAGAAGTGTTTCTGATGTGGAGCTCTATAGTTATGAAGGAGATCGGTCAAAACAGCATACAAGCTTGGATAAAGTACCAGATAATAAATCTGCTTATTTCATTAAGGTGAAATCAGCTAAATTTAAAGATGTACTACTTCCAGTTTCAAATATTGAGGACACTATAAAGGACGGTAAAGCAGTCTATAAAATTACAGCTAGCTTGGAACACTTGAAGCAATCTGTAGACAATCAATATCAAGACAATTTTACTTATTATCTTCCAAAAGTTGTTCAAAACGATGGCCCTATCTACACATCATTTAAAAAATTAATAACTGATATGAATAGTAGACCAAGTGGAACATTCACACTTGGTGCAACAATGAATGCTCGCGAGTTTGAGTTAAATGAAAACCAAGAAAGTTATGTTACAAATAACTTTACAGGGAAATTGATTGGTAGTCATCAAGGTAAACATTATGCTATCTATAATTTGAAAAAGCCGTTATTTAATACATTAAATAATGCTACTATTCAGGATCTCACCTTGAAAGATGTCAATATTTCTGGTAAGAATCATGTCGCATCAGTTGCTAAGGAAGCCACAAATTCTTCAACTTTAGATAACGTTCACGTAAATGGAATCATTGCTGGTGAGCTAGGTATCGGAGGACTTGTCCAAAAAGTTGATAATTCTACAGTAAGAAATAGTAGCTTCACTGGAAGAATAACAAATACCTTTGTTACAACCTCTCAGTATGCAATTGGTGGCTTAGTAGGACAATTAACTGGATCTAATTCTGTAGTAGACCATTCTATTTCAACAGTAACCATTTCAAGTAATGCAGAATATTCTAACCAAACCATTGGTGGAATTGCAGGTATCGTAGAAAATAATGCAACTGTAAAAAATAGTTATACTGAAGGTGAAATAAATAATGCTAAACCATTCGCTAGAGTTGGTGGAGTTGCAGGTTCCCTATGGACGCAAGAAGGTGGAACAGATGATAATACCGGCCACTTGAATAATGTTCTCAGCGATATGAATATTACAAATGGGAATGCGATTTCTGGTTACCACTTCAATAATATAAAGGAAACAAATGTCTATAGTAATAAAGAAAACAAAGTAGTCAATGTTCAACAAGTTGATGATGAGGTGATGTCAGTTGATTCCACTGTAGAACGTGGTACTGAGATTGAAAAAACAGCAGTTCAAGCTAAGAAAGAGAAGATTACTAAAAAACACACTGTCACAGTGGAAGATTTCACAAATTCTGCTAAACAGGATGTAGATTATACCAAGGCAGCTCATTATCAGGAGACAAGAAAAGTTGCATATAAAAATATAGAAAAATTATTACCTTTCTATAATAGAGACACCATTGTGAAATATGGAAATCAATTATCAACTGATCATAACCTGTATAAGAAAGAACTGTTATCTGTTGTCCCTATGAAAAATGAGGAAGTAGTCTCAGATATCACTTCAAACAAGAATTCTATCAACCATTTATTACTACATTACAACGATGGAACATCTGAGAAAGTAAACATAACCTACCATAATGACTTTGCAAATCTGGCTGAGTATACTATTGGAAGTACAGGTCTAGTATACACACCAAATGCTTTCCTAAAAGATTACACATCTATAATAGACAGAGTTAAAAACGACTTAAATACAGTACAGTATAATCCAACTGCTCTTAAGAATTTGTTAGGAATCTCTGATAATATTAAATTAACAGAACTCTATCTAGATGAGCAATTCACTAAGACAAAAGATCACTTGACTGAGACTCTTAAAAAATTGCTTTCAGCTGATGCTGCTGTTTCTGGAAATAATAGTGCTATTGACAATTACATTGTTGATAAAATCAAGCGAAACAAAGAAGCCTTGATGCTAGGATTAACCTATCTAGAACGCTGGTATGATTTCAAATTTGATAAGGCTAGCGCAAAAGATTTGCTTATGTTCCATATGGATTTCTTTGGTAAGGGAAATACCTCTCCTCTTGATACGATTATTGAACTAGGTAAATCTGGCTACAACAATCTCTTGGCAAAAAATAATGTGGTTACTTACAATGCCTTGCTGACGAATAACTACGGTACAAAAGACCTGTTTAGTGCTTTAGAAGGCTATCGTAAAGCATTTGCACCTACTCAAACTAACAATGACTGGTTTAAATCACAGACCAAGGCTTATATCGTTGAAGAAAAATCTAATATTCCAGAAGTGAGGGCTAACCAGGAAAAAGCTGGTAGCAAGTACTCTATCGGTGTCTATGATCGAATCACTAGCGACAGCTGGAAATACCGTAACATGGTACTGCCTCTACTTACCTTGCCAGAAAAATCAGTCTTTGTTATCTCGACTATCTCTAGTCTAGGATTTGGTGCTTATGATCGTTATCGCAATAGTGACTATAAGGCTGGTGATAAGCTCAATAAGTTTGTTGAAAAGAGTGCTCACGAAACAGCAGAGCGTCAACGAGATCACTATGATTATTGGTATCGTATTCTAGATGAAAAAGGGCGTGAAAAGCTTTATCGAAATATCTTGCTTTATGATGCCTATAAATTTGGAAATGATAATACTGAAGGAAAGGCTAAAAAAGTAGCAGATTTTGATGATCCAAATCCTGCTATGAAACATTTCTTTGGACCTGTTGGAAATAAAGTCGGTCATAATGAACACGGTGCTTACGCCACAGGTGATGCCGTTTATTATATGGGGTATCGTATGTTGGATAAGGATGGAGCTATCACTTATACGCATGAAATGACGCACGATTCAGATCAGGACATTTATCTAGGTGGATATGGCAGAAGAAGTGGACTGGGACCAGAGTTCTTCGCCAAAGGATTGCTACAAGCGCCAGACCATCCAGATGATGCGACCATTACCATTAACTCAATCTTGAAACATTCAAAATCTGATAGTACAGAAGGACAACGATTACAAATACTCGATCCAACTACGAGATTTAAAGACGCAACAGATCTTCAGAACTACGTCCACAATATGTTCGATGTTATTTATATGCTAGAATATCTTGAAGGTAAATCTATCACAGAGAAACTTACTGATTATCAGAAAATGGAAGCTCTTAGAAAAATTGAGAACAAGTATGTAGAAGATCGTGAAGATGGAAATAAGGTTTACGCAACAAATGTAGTCAAAGATTTGACAGTAGAAGATGCTAAAAAACTGACAAGCTTTGAGAGTTTGATTGATAATAACATCCTTTCAGCTCGTGAATACAAGTCTAAAGAATACGAAAGAAATGGCTACTTCACTATTAAGTTATTTGCACCAATTTATGCAGCATTAAGTAGTAATATAGGAACACCAGGTGACCTGATGGGACGTCGTATAGCCTATGAACTACTAGCTGCTAAAGGCTTTAAAGATGGTATGGTACCATATATCTCAAACCAATACGAAGAAGAAGCCAAACAAAATGGTAAAAAGATAACTATTTATGGTAAAGAACGCGGATTGGTGACAGATGACTTGGTTTTGAAAAAGGTATTTAACGGTCAATATAAAACTTGGACAGAATTCAAGAAAGCTATGTACAAAGAACGCCAAGATAAGTTTGGACAATTAAATACAGTGTCATTTAAGGATCCATCAATTCCTTGGTATATTCGCGGAACAAAAACTATCAATAGCGTGACTGAATTACAGAAATTAATGGATGAAGCTGTTCGTAAGGATGCAGAAGATAATCGTTATTCTTGGTATAACTATAATCCAGAATATGATAGTGCGGTTCATAAGTTGAAGAGAGCAATCTTTAAAGCCTATCTTGACCAAACCGATGATTTTAGAAGTTCAATTTTTGAGAATAAAAAATAGTGTTTACTATTAGGAAATAAAAATTGAATGTAGAGAATTAGAATTGTCATTATTAAAAAAGATAAATTTTCCATTCGGAAAATAAAATGTATTGTTGGTTCGGTGTTACTCGGAAGTGTCTTGGTTGCACCGTAACCGTCCAATAGCGAAGTATATTGAAAAATCT
>NZ_VMMK01000055.1:0-616 GCF_013277255.1 Streptococcus sp. 2154 | reverse complement strand
AAAGCTAAGAATGACTTAGTGGCGGCAGCGGCAGCCTTGAATGTATCAGATATAGTAGCAGGAACTCAGCCTACATCGTATCAAACGAGAGCAATGTTGCCTAATACTGGTATACGATCAGATAATACTACAGCTGCTCTAGGACTTCTATCAATCTTTGGAGCAGTAGGTTTACTCTTTTCTAAAAAGAAAAAAGATGATGAAGAAGCTTAAGTAAATGATTCTATTTGATTCTCAATCGCTTTTACATACACAATTTTTTATCAATTAAAAAGAACTAGGGTAATCTACACATTAGCTGGATATACTTACCCTACAGTGGATAGTAAAAAAGGGGCTCTTGGTCAACTGTAGAGTGTTGAAGTCAGCTAAGATCTAGAAAGGACAAATTTTGTCCTTTCTTTTTTTGATGTTCAGAGCGATGAAAATCCGTTTTTTGAAGTTTTCAAAGTTCCGAAAACCAAAGACATTGCGTTTGATGAGTTTAATGAGATTATTCGTTGCTTCCAATGTAAGCGCGTCATAACAAGGTATCTATCATTCATGGAAGACCTCCTGTATACTATTCGTAAAGTAAAACTATTGGAGGATATTTGAATGCCACAACCTATTGTTC
>NZ_VMMK01000054.1:0-19764 GCF_013277255.1 Streptococcus sp. 2154 | reverse complement strand
CAAGAGCTTTCTTATCGGCTTGCGGTACCAAGTTCGCTTTGGCTGCATCCAAGGCTTGTTGGGCAGCATCCACTTTTGCTTTGGCTGCAGCAACTTCTGCTTGGGTTGCATTAGCACCCTTATCAAGGGCAGCTTGTGCCTCCGCTTTGGCTTCATCTACTTGGGCTTGAGCAGCGTCTTTAGCTTTGTTGTAAGCATCGATAGACTCTGGGGTCATACCCGTTGTTGTAGCTGGAGTATCCAAGTTGTTCTTCGCAACCGTCAAGGCTTGTTTTTCTTGTTCGGTTGCGGCTGGCGTCAAGTTAGTCTTGGCTTGGTCAAGAGCTTCTTTGGCTTTGGTTACCTTAGCAATAGCATCTTGAACAGCTTGTTCGCTGGCGTTTTGGTCGTTGATAACGACTTGTGCTTCCTGAGCTGCAGTTTCAGCTTCTGTCTTGGCTTTGTTGTAAGCTGTGACAGAGTCTGGTGTCTTACCACTTGTATCTGGAGCAGCTTGAATACCTTGGTCGAGTTCCGCTTTAGCCGCTTCAAGAGCTTTCTTATCGGCTGTCACCTTATAGGTTACAGGAATATCCTCTGTCGTACCATCTGCATAAGTGACGGTAACTGTAATCGTATGATTTCCAACCGTAGTTGGGTATTGAGTCCCATCTTTTAAAACAGCAGATTGCTTTTTATCAGCAGTGATAGCATTTAACAATTCATCGTTTGTCGGAGTTTGTCCTTTAACCTTGCTAATGGTTTGAGATGTAACCGTGTGTTCAGTCGGACGGAAACCATTTTGTGCTTGTTCACTCTGTTGGTCTCCCTCACCAGCTGTCGCAATCAATTCAATTGCTTGAGGACTTGTATAGACACCGTTTGCGAGAGTAGCACTGCTACCATCAACGGTTAGATTGCCTGATACAACAGTCCACGCATTTCCTTCTTTATGAAGTTTCGCAGTCTGTTTAGATCCATCATTAGCTTCGTAGTTAATAGTAACATCATCTGCATCTTGAGGAAGAGTAAAGACAAGATCACCATTATCTTTTTGACTACCTGTCACTTGAGCTGGTGTCGCATATTTTGCTTTCACCGTCACATCAACTATTTCTTGACTGTTATCTTGATAAGTTACCGTAGCAGAAATCTTCTGACTTTGACCTGCTAGAACAGTAGGCAAGTTTTGAGCAGTAGCAGTTTGTTTGTTATCTGCCGTAACTGCTTGATTGACCTGATTTGCAGTCGGAGCACCGTTTGCTGCCACAATGATATCTGCAACCGTTGGTGCTGTATGAGTAGGAACAATCATACTTCCTGCTCTATCTTCACTCTTAGCAGCTCCACTTCCTGCTGTTGCAACATAAGTAACTTGGTTACTCCCTTTGACAAGATTTGCTGGGATGACTACGGTATTTCCTACTCTACGGAATAATGACCCAGCTGGCAATTCCCAGTTGTTCGCTTTAGAAAGGACAGTATCCTCAACAACCGTATCACTAGTAGGAATATGAAGAGTTAACTGATCCGCATCTGTCGGCAGAGTAAGTACAAAGTCACCATTTTGCTTCACTTCAGCTTGAATTTCGCTTGGTTGAGCCGTCTTAACAACAGCACTTACTTCCTTACTTTCAGAAGAATCACCTAAGGCTTTAACCTTCACAGTACGTCCTGCTTGAGCTGTACCACCCATTAAAGTAGGGTTTCCATTCTTAACCTCAAATCCATCTGGACTGATCCAACCAGAGTTAGTCTTCGAAATCGTTACAGTCTTCTCTTGACCATTAGCTGGAGTATAGGTTACAGATAGACTTGTCGCATCCTGTGGTGCTTCAATCGTAACACTCGTATCATCATTTGGTATCAATACTGGATTATTAAGAAGACCGATAGCCTTATGCGTAGCCGCCACTGAGAAATCAGACAACTCTGTCTTCTGGCTAGCTGAAACAAGAGTACCAGATTTAGCGGTGTTGACTGCCATGACAATATTGTTACCAGTAGTTACTACCGAACCAATGTGAACATTATCAGTTCGGATCCACTCATCCCCACGCTTATCAAAGGTTAGTTTCCGCATGGTGTTTCCTACATCTGTATAGGAAACCTCAGCATGAGTCGCCTTTTCATCCAGCGCAATCTGAATGCTATAGTCGGCTTCTTGAGTGATGACTGGAGAGCTCAATTGCGGTGCTTTTACTCGTACAGTATTGCTATCTGCACTTGTCAAGTCACCTGCTGCACCTGTCGCAACTGCAACCCCCTTCAACTCCGTACCATCTTTCAAATCATCTGCAGAAAGAATGAGTCGGCTACCATCTTGAGAAGGAGTCACAGTCAAACCTTGTGCAACCCAGCTCAAACCATTCTTCGTGATCGAAGTCGTTGTTTCAGCCGCACCATTCGTTGGCGTATAGGTAACGTCTAGTCTCGTTGCACCATCTGGAATGCTAATACCAACACTACCATCTTCATTTGCAGTCGCAACTGGAGTCGTTGGTTTTACAGCAAATCGAATCACTGTCTTAACCGTACGACCACGAAGTTCTGCTGGATCACTATTTCCATTACCAAACGTGCTGATGACTGTTCGGGTAAACTCTCCAACCGTACCTGCACTTGGCTCTCCATCCTCCCAACCATAAGTCATGCCCGCTGGTAAAGCGGTCGCAGTTGACTGCTCAACATAGTTGGCTGCGTTCGTATCAAAAGCTTGGTTTTGCGTATTTGTATACGTATCTGTAGACTTGGATTTCACTCCGTAGATAGTTGGAATCACATACTGCGTCGTTACATCTGAAAAGGCAATGCCATCTACTCCCGCAGCTGGATAGGTAACCTTGATACGTGGAATGTTGCGTCCTGCCGTCACGACAGCTGGATTTCCTTCCCAAGCAAGAGAAGCAGCTCCTTCATCTGTCACAAAGTGAGACAAGCTCTCGTTTGTAATCACTTCGTCAGGAGCTTTTAGAACTGGTTTCGCAGTTGGCTGTGCAAGAGTCTTAATTGTAAGGGTTACTTCTTGTTCCTTGGTATGACCTGGTAAACGAACAAATAGTTTTTCAGTCCGTGTACCTGCTTCACCCTTGGCAATGTTTTGACCAGATTCCCAACGAGCTGCCGTTGCAGAATCAACAGCACTACCATCTGAGAGGGTTAACAATTTAGAAAGGGTAGCTTGGTTGAGATTGCTTAGTTCTGTAATATTACCAGAACCTGCCAAGGTTTGAATCGTTCCTTTAGCAGATACCGTCACTTGCGTACTAGAAACTGGATCACTACTATCTGATTCAACTCGTTGGCTGTCATCGTTTGGCATATAGACAGACTTCACAGTCAGATTCGTTGATGCAGGGATGTCCGCTGTCGGAGTGAGCTCTGCAGTCACTAGCTTGCTATAAGCACCATTCTTAGGAACTTCGACACTACCTAATTGTGTAGTACCATTGTAGAGGTAAAGTGTTGTTCCAGGAGTCGCATTCGTAACGGATACATGAGTTCGCGTGCCTGCTTTTCCTGTCAAGTTGGTTGCAATACTTGGCTTAGCTGGTTTTGTGATGAAGGTTATCTCAGTAGTTTCTTCCGCCAAGTTTTCTGATTTCGGATTGCCACCATTCGCATTTGGATAGTAGACCTTAACCTTATTGGTCTTCTTACCGAGCCAGTCTCCTGAGATATTACCCCATGTTGCTGAACCGTACTCTTTATTTCTAGTTTCATCTGTCTTCCAGAAGTATTCTGTTCTTGTTGGTGCATTCGGAGTCGTTGTGACATAGTTGCTTGCTTGATTGCTATCAAAACTTTGTGTAATGTCGCGTGTGTACTCTGATTTTTTCACTACAGAATGGTAGGTTGGAAGCGCAACTTCAAGTGTTTTTACCGTTGGGTTTTGAGAGTCTCCACTTGGGTAAACCACTTCGATAATGCCACGATTTTGAGCCGATGCTGTGCCAATACCTGGTGCAGTACTTCCTTGCCAACGAACTGTCACTCCAGCTGGTTTTGCAACGGTTTGGTTACCATCCTTGAACTCGATATAATCTTCTGGGTTGGTACCATTTGAGAGGGTACCTTGTTTATTGTTGTAGCTACCTACATTGTTTTTCAACTGTGCTGGTGGATAAACAGGCACCTTCACAGTCACAAAGTAACTTTGGGTGCTAAGAGCACCGTTCTCATCGGTCGCACTGTAGCTGACTTTAACGATACCTTCTTGATCAACATTAGCAGTCGTTGTATCTGGTTTTTTATGCCATGTCACCGTCATATCCGCTGGTTTAGCAACTGTTTGATTGCCATTGACAAACTTGACATAGTTTTCAGGGTTATCCCCATCCAACAAGCGATTGTTCTCTGTGAGGACATTGACAAATTTTGCTTGCCCGGCTTCAGCCTTAGGATAAATGGTAATAGAAACCGTAACTTCTGCTATTTCTTGGTTTTGAGCACCTGCGTCACCCTTTTCAGAGATCGCAACAATGCCAGTATGTGGACCAACAGTCGTAAAGTCAGGGGTATTCTTCCAGCTTGCTACCAGATAGTCAGGCAAGGCTTTTTCGACACTATTTTCTTTATAGGTAATCACTTTTTCTGGATGTGTCGACAAGTCTATCAAAACTTGGCTATCTTTGACTTGTTTGACAGTCTTCGCTTCAAAGTTTTGAGCTATCAAGTTATCTCTGCTATAAACAGCACTTTCTAACACAGAAAGATATTCAGAATTATTTTTCAACTCATTTGAGTCTAATAATTCTTTAATTTTAGCTAACCTTTCTCGGTAAGCACGGACACTGTCTTTAGTTTTTCTATGTTCATCTTTTTGTTGGTCTTCAAGCAGTTTATTATAAGCCTGTTGCAATAGTGACTTCGCTATATGTTTAGTGTCTTGTGTAATATTAAAGTCGAGCCCAGTAATCGGCAATGAGTATTGTAAATACGAAGAATTATAACTCATCCCACCATATCTTTTATTAGCTAGACTTAATCTTACTTTGTATGAAGTTACACCTTTAGGCAATTCAATCAACTTACTCGTAAAGCGTCCTACTGTTCCATTAGGTCTATTGGCATCCAATGCCATCTTACCTTCTATTTCTTCTTTAGTATTGCTTGAAACGTTTATTTTCTCTGTAATTTTTGTTCCATCTTTAGCTGCAATAACTGTCCTTTCCTTATCAGTAATGTTCTTATCCGGTCTAAATGTTGTTGTATAAATTGGATTAGTAGAATTATCAGTATATACTTCCACCTTGTATTCAGCCTTAGAACCTTCAACATCTCCCGTATAACCTGTTTTGAAATCCACTCTTACTTTAGAACCTTCAGCTGAAGAATACACTTTAAAAGTTTTTTCTATTCCATCAAATCCTTTTGCTGTTCTAGCTGTTGTTTTTCCAGATTCATTGTTACCTTTGTAAGGTTGTCCATCATAAGGAACATCCGTATCTCTACTAGCTTTTGTCACCACTTTTGATAATAGCAATGTGTATTCACTATTCCAATCAAGAACTTGTTCTCGAAGCCAAGCATCATTAGTTCTGTTTATATTTATAGTATATGCCGGGAATACACCTTTTGCTGTTTTTCTAGCAATAGCAAATTTTCCAACTTGTCCATCAGTAGTTACAGCTTTCCAACCACCAAACTCATCAAGTTCTCTTACCTCTCCTAGTGCTATACCTTTAGCATCACCTAATTTCTTCATTTGAACGCCGTTGATTTTATTATTGTTTTCAATCACATTCGGCAATGTTTTTAATTTTTCTACTAACTCCTCTACACTCGCATCAGCGCTTGGTGCTATGTAAGTCTGATTTGCTGATGGATCATCCGTTGCAACATCTGCACCTGGAGTGGCACTTATATCACGTCTTTTACGTACTTTTGGCTTGTTGCTTGCTTCTTCTGATCTTGTACCTTCACTGTCCTCTGTAGATTTTGGAGAGCTAGAGTCCCCGCTCACAGAGTCTTCATCCGATTGAGTCTTTGTTGTAGTTTCGCTTCTTTCAGATGAGTTGGCTTCTTCCTCTTTGGTCTCTGGATGACTTTCTTGCTTGCCTTCATCCCCTGCTTCAGTATTGGTTGCAGATCCTTGTTTCTTTGCAGCAGGAGCAGCGTAGGTTAGCTGTGGATCCTCTGATTTTTTCTCTGTTTCCGAATCCTTATCAGCTGCCACCTCCTCATTTGACTGTATGGTCTGCGCTTCCGCAGCAGATACCGCTCCACTTCCCATAAAGAGATACAGCGCCGCCACGGCTACCGAGGCCGCTCCAAAACTAACCTTACGAATCGAAAAGCGCAATTGCTTTTCTCTATCTTCATTATCTTTATAAAACATATATCATTTTGCTCCTTTTCCGATAATTATCGGCTTAGTATATCTATGGAAGGGCAAATAAAAAAGCCCCCCCCCCTAAAATATTTGGGCATACTTTAGGCAGGCTTAACTCATTATACTCTCTTTCTTTTTATAAATCAAACATTATGAACTAAGCTTGATATCATGTATCTTATCGTGGAAATATTGACTTCATTTTCTCCTACGATTGGTTCTTTATCCAGACTCAACATATCCACGGTAAAGCGACGTTGACGTGGTTTGAAGAGATTTTCGAAGAGTATTAAACCCCAAATTATTCATATCTCACACTAACCAAACAATTCAAAAACCACCAGAAGAGCCGTTAAAATACTGCCCTTCTGGTGATTTTCATTGATAGCTGAGTCTTGAAGAAGCTAGAGTTTCAAATTGCAACTACTATCATACAAAACTCTTTGATCCTATTTATTTTTATCACAATTTTGATTTATAGTTCTCCGAATACCTTTTAAATGTGAAAGCATTTCATTAGAGCTTTGAAAAATACATACACTGTTTTTATTCGTATGTTAACTTGATAGAATCTTTGTCTTCAAGCATTTTTTTAATGTTAACGACAGGCAATATGAAGTTGGGGAACTCATTACCCCGAGTAATCATATCAGATACGATAGGCCGAATATAGGACCAAAGCATTGCTAAGCCATTCTCTTTAAGAAAAGTTTCAAAAGGAATATCAAATTCTGTCTTGTCATATATAAATGAAAATTCTCCAACAATATCTACAATAAGCTCAAAAGCAGAATCATCTGAATCTATATTTCCTTGCTTTGTTATTAAGTTAACGTAAGTAAGGTTTTCAGATTTTCTTATTAAAATCTGTGCAGACAATTCAGGCTGTAAATTAATAGTACTATTTGTTTGGTCAAAACTAGGATTTCTTCGATACGATACTTCATTTAAAAAGTAATCTTTAAATTGTAAAGAGGACATTAAGCTGCCACCTCACTATTTTCTTTTGTTGTAATTAAGTTTTCAGAATCTATTGGTAAATATGAAAAACATGACTTCTTGTTTTTTATATTATATTTAGGCATTGCATTTACTTTAGTTACAGAATTCAAATCATCAAACTCTTTTTGATTATTTAATTGAGGAGTAAAATGGATTTCATCTTTATATTTTTTAAGACTTCCTGATATATTCAAATCATAATCAAATTCATTGTTTACTGAATAAATTTTGTTGGCCTTAATATTTTCAACTAATTCTTGGAACATTGGAGAATCCATCAAAGAAAATTCTTCAGTTCCTAAAAAGTTTGACAATAAACTCATAAAAGCCTCCTTATTTATAAAATGTTTGTAATACAATTTAAATCACGGATACAAATTTCCTCTCCATTCTTTCCGTCAATTACTGGTAAAAATGGAATAGCAGTATATGTTTTGGACTGCACTGCTTCATAATTCTTCCCATGCTGAGACGCTAAATCAAGCAACAGCTCAATAATTAATCCTTGATTTTGGTTAAGAAGAGTAGCTCTATTTTTGGCTCCGCTACCTGAAATACCTGCAATCTCACGTTCAATTTGAATAGATGCTGCTTGTCGATATTCCTCTAATAACCTTTGGTTTTTTGGGTTATCTAAAATAAAAATCTTATCTATAGATTTTAGGGTGATTTTAGCATGAATTAACTCAGGCCTAACCCCAGGTTTGCTTAGTTCAAATGACTTATACTTTGCGACATAAGCAGAAGCAATCGTTTTACCAGTATCTTTGTCAAAAGGTAGAAAAAAGTAAATACCATTACCCAAGTCGTTCGGATGTCTCTGTTTATGAATACCAGGTTTATATTTCTCATAAGAAAACCCAGCAGATAGAATCTTTTCTTTTATTGGTGGTGTGGTGCCGTGCCACCTACTATATTGTAGCATAGAACTTCCTGATGAAGCTACTAGCTTGATTATACTGTTAAAGCTTAGATAATTCAACTATTACGGGATTTTTTGAAAACATTCTAGCGATTTCCAGAACGGAACTGAGCATTAAGACAATAACTACCTCACCTTATCATGCCAAAATTATCGGATTTTATCAGAATTAAAACCCCATAAAATCGGGCTTTTTCCATTCTTCAAGAAAACGCTTTTTTGAAGAATAGGATTGTAATTTCTGGTTCTAATCGTTCAAAATGCGTGTTTTTGCAAAATAGAAATGCAAGCCAGAACCTGCAAAAACATTATCTATTCTAAATAGTCTTTTTCTGTTATGACTCTTAATCTAGTAGAATAATTCTGGAATGTTGAGAATTTAAAGCGTTTAGGATCTTCAAGTTTGTTTCTATCGTTCATTTCTAAAGCACGGTTATAGTCTATAATAGCTTTTACCAACTTATTAATTATAGCTCTATCATTGTCCATTACTTTATAATAATCTTCGATTTTTCGAAGTCGAAAAGTAGTATTTAGCAAATAACTTTCATCTTCTAAAATCAAGGTTTTACCAATATCTAATCCTTCAACATACCCTTCTTTTGCTGAATTTCGAAGCTTATACTTCAACTGATACTTTTTAGGAATATAACTTCTAAATGGAATCAAGAAAGTTAGCCCCTGTATTTTGACAAGAGTTACCGCAAATCCCCTTCCTTTATTCATTACTTCCTTCGTCTTAAAGTCATAGTCCATCGCTTGAATAAGGTCGTAATCCTTGCACATTTTTAAATCAATTTGACCTAATTTTAACTTTTTGCTTTTTATTTCTATTCCCTAGATAAAAAGCTCACTAAAAAGTGAGCAACATTTCCAATGAGATACTTCTGTTGACGAGCGCGTCTCTCCGCCCCCTCATTGCCTCACGAAAAGGCTAGACGAATCGAAAGGAGGTGAGTTTTCCTGTTTTCAATTCTACTTATTCTTACACATTTTTTTAATTTTGTCAAACAAAAAACGCAAGGCTAAGCCTGCGGTGAGTGTAATCTATTTTGAAATTTTTAAATAAAAAAGGAGCATTTAAGCCCCTACTTTGAAATAACGGACCCTTGGCTGGTCGGTGTACCCAGCATCTCAGATACCCTTTTGCAAGGTGTGACAGGAACCTTTCTGCCCTCAAATGTCTTTCGTTAATGTTATTCTAGCACTATCTAATTTTTTGTCAAGTTTTCTCAATCTACCAGACTTGATACGTATTAGCTACACCCTCAACAAATTTATACTCTTCGAAAATCTCTTCAAACCTCCTCAGCTTCCATCTGAAGCCTCAAAACAGTGTTTTGAGCAACCTACAGCTAGCTTCCTAGTTTGCTCTTTGATTTTCATTGAGTATTAAAAACTCTCTTATCTGAAACCATCACAAAAAAACAATTGAAATACTAAGCCTACACAGACTGATTCCAATTGTTTTTTAGATTGTTTAACAATCAATTTTACCATTCTTCATAGTCAAAACCATCATAATCTGGATATTGTTCTGGCGGCGTTCCAACCGAACGTACGAGATAAGCTTCTTCGCCCTCTGTCTCGATTTCTCTCAGCACTTGGCATTCAAAACGCCATTCATCACCGAAGTCGAAAATAAACTTAAATTTTTGTTTGACACTTAGGGTATCCAGATAGACATTTTCTGTGTAACGTTCTTCAACATCGTCACTAACAAAGCTAAGAAAGTAAGAATCTGCAGGACTCCACGCAACATTATCCACGAAAAATGCATGAGCATGATCATTTGCAAAATCAAAACTCCATAAAATCACATCTGCTAGTTCTACTAACGTTTTTGTTTTTAGAATTTATATATGTCGGTAGCAGCCTTTTTAAAATTTGACGAAAATGACCCAGGCTTCTACAGATGCTGGCTTTTCAGCTTCTATTTCTTGTTTTACTAATTTTAAGTGTACCACAATACCTCCAAGTGCTCATCGATAGAATTGCTCTTAGGAAACATTCCCTTTCTGCTATTTTAGCATAAGTTTGTCTAACTGTGGCATTTGAAACTAGATAATTCTTCTGTTTCACGCGAAACACCCTGCGCCAAGCAAGGTGTTCTTGTTTTTAAGTTGTATAAATGGTCGAAGCTGTCGCAATGGTATGCCACTGGTTGGCTGTTGTGGCTGCGAAGCCCTTGTCTGCGTAGAAGTCGTTAAATGGCAGAATTTCTACTTCCAGCTCGTCGATGCGGTCAATCTGACCAGCCAGATAAGCCTCGATACGGCTTTCTGCTCGCTTGATGCGTTGCAAGAGTCCGCCCATGCGGATGTCAACTGTATCCAAGCCAAAGACCTTGTTTTCTTTCAGCCATTGGTGGCTAAAGAGGGCATGGAAGTGTTCAATTTGGCTTCTGAGTTCTGGTAATTCTTGCCTTGCGATTTCTTGTAGACTTTCTTTATCGCCCACTTGGTAAGCCTGACGAATGCGTCTTCCTACATCCACTTTGCTACTTAAAATCTGGTTCAACTGAGCCTGAGTTTCAAAGAGGTAAGAGTAAGCACCAGCTTTTTCTTTGATTTCAGCAAGGGTCTCAGCTGCCTGAGCAAAGTGTGGTTTGTCCTGTTCAGGTGTCATGTGTCGGTCAAGGATCGGACAGAGGACATCCTGATAAAAGACATAGCGGTTAGGATTGATGCCACTGAGATTGCCTGGCAGGTCTGGTAAGAGGTTGGCAAGGTCAATCTGCATAAAATCTTCAACCGATAGGCCAGTATTGGTCTTGAAGTGAGCAGACAAACGGTCTAGGTCATTGCGATAGCTGAGTTCTGCCCAGATTTGCAAGCTTGGGAGAATAGAAAACTGAGCTGTTTCCCCACCATTGTCCCCCCAACCCGTCACGATGACTTCTTTGATGTCATTGGCACGACAGGCTTTATTGGCCTCGATAGCCACTAGACGGCTGAAATGGTTGTTGGGTGTAAAACCAATCCACTTCCAAGCACCACCTGCAAAGGCAAGGTCATGACTAATCTTATGATGATTGCGGAAATTACGGTTGTATTTTTCCTCGCTATCCTGATAATAGTCCCAGTAAACCAAGGTCACACGGTCTTTGAGACGGTCTAGATAGACACGAGTGTCTTCTGGAATTTCCACATCACGGTCGTACTGGCCATCCGCTGACATAAGTTTAAAGAACATATCGCTCCACATCTGGCAGTGGAAACCATATTTGTCAGCAATATCCAGCACGCGCTCCAAGTGTTGACACATTAGGAGACTACGATCCACAACACCGTTCAATATCAAGTAGCGTCCCAAACCAACCAAGTGGGCTTCGTCCATCCCGATATTGACCTTGCGAGTCTTCAGTTTAGACAACGTGGCAAACATGCCATCAATCAGGTCATAAACCTTTTCTTCGCCAATGAGAAGAATGGCCTCTACATCACGGAGCTCCTGCACTTCCTTGACACCCCATTTGACAAAGGCCGACAAGTGGGCCAAGGTCTGGATACAAGGCACAAAGGTCATATCAAACTGCTGGGCGTAGGCTTCGATTTCCTGCAACTCCTCAGCCGAATAAGCCCCACGGAAATAACCAAAATAAGGCTGTCCCTCAATCTGGTAGGTGTCTTCCATGTAGAGTTCAAAGGTTGAGTAGCCCATGAGAGCCAAGACCTCAATCATCTGCTTGGCAGAAGTCACATTTAGCACCGCATTTCGAGAACAGTCTGCCATGTAGGCCAACTCTTCATAAGCCGCCTGCTCCTCAATCCCTACTTTATCACCTTCTGCTAGAGCTGTTACCAACAAGGACAAGGCACGATAAAGTTGGTGAGGTTTGCGGTAGGTCAATTGATAGTGGCCACCCTCACCCTTGATAGAGATAGAGGCTTGGTCAGACTGAGTTACAGCCACTTCAACATCTGGTAAAGAAATATGCTTTGTCAGCAAGTCGATTGCCTGAGTTTGTTTGGGACTAAGCCCTGTAAATCTTACCATTGATTTTCCTCCTGTAGCCAGTTGACAAGGGCACCATAGAGATTGGCATCTGCATGATAGGTGCAGGCTTGGATGACGGGTGCGACCGTATATTCTTCGTAGGTATCGACAAAGTCTTCAACAGCTTCCTTGACACCTTGGATAAAATCTGGATTTTGACTGATAGAGCCTCCCAGACTGATGACATCTGGATCGATGAGATACTGGATATTGAGCAAGCCTTGCGCCAAATTGCGGTTCATGCGCTCAATGGCTTCTTGGCAAAGAGCATTCCCAGCTGCGGCTTCTTGGTAAATCTTGCGGCCGTCCCAGTCAGTCTGACCATATTTTTCAATCACGTAGCGTACCATATTCCCAGTTGACGCTAGTTGCGACCAGTTGTTGAGCTTTTCAGCAGGGGCAAGGGTGGTCATATAGCCAAATTCTCCACCCAGACCGTGGCGACCTCGGTGCAGTCGGCCATTGATAATCATGGCTCCACCAATCCCTGTCCCAATCACGACACAGGCTGCATTTTCAAGTTCTGGATGAGCCAGTAATTCACTGAGTCCAACGCAGTTGGCATCATTTTCCAGATGGACAGGAATCTGATAAGAGCTAAGCGCCTCATACCAAGAAAAGCCGTGAATGTAGGGCACCGCACTGAAGCCATCAATCACACCTTTCTCTTGATTGACCGCGCCTGGAACGCTCATAGCAATCCCACTGTAATCCTGCTCTGACAAGCGCTGGTCTAGCCAAGCTAGTAATTCCTCCAAGTTTTCTGGTGTTGGGATACTTGTCTTATCTAGTATTTTCCCATCAGGAGTCAGACTAGCGAACTTAATCCCAGTCCCTCCGATATCAATCGTTGCAATGGTCATTGTTTTTACCATAAAAGGGGCAAATCAGCAGTTAGTTCTTACCTTTTCGCCCCTCCTTTCTTTTTATGTTTACTTGTTGAAATTAAATTTCTTCTTTTTTGATGAATTCTGTACTAATTTCTTGTGGAGCCAATAGTCCTGAATGAACTGAATATGGTCGCTCAAGTAAGTCAAGAATGGTTTGTTGATGTTCTGATATGCGCACATTTTCTTGACTCATATTATAGTAACGGAGGACATAGCCTTCTTCATTTTCCGCCACTTTAAAGGCTGTTGGACAGATTTGCGGTATGCTGAGAACAGAATGGCTCAAGAGGCTACCAGTCGCAGCCACGCTTCCTTCCTGTCTAGCAAGCTGAAGGCTGGTAAATGGTGTCTGCAAGGCTTTGGCGCGACGATAGGCTGAAAAGCGTTCTTGGGCTTGGTGGCATTCAAGCGCAAACTCGACTTCAAATTCACGCAAGCATTGTGCTTCTGGTGTTGGGAAGTAGCCCCAGTCACCTAGCTCACCTGATGCACGCAAAATAGTCACTGCAATGGTGTCGTCTCCAAGGATTTCGTATTCATTCAATCCCTTATTGGATACAGTCACACCTTTTTCATCGTCATACAGACTAACAAAGGCTTGTTGGTGTTGAGGATTTTCAGGATTTTCCCATGAAGCAGCTGGTTTGTTTGGTCGTGTCACCACCTCATAGATGCTTTCAGAATCATTGCTTGGACGCGTGTTATGAGTCTTGACCAAGAGACGGATACGATGGTCTTTGGCAGTGTTAGTAAAGCGAGTCTTGAAGCGGATTTGTGGATTATCAACGAAGATAGTCATCTCAGTTTCAAGAGGAATGCTTGTCAATTCTTCTGAACGTCCAGCTTCACGCTTCATAAACTCGATGATGCCTTTTTGCTCTTCTTCTAGCTTTTCATCTGCACTGACAGGCACGATCAATTCATGTTTGAGCAAAATCTTAGCGTAGCGAGCTGTGTTTTCCAAGACCTCGTAGCCCTTAAGCTCTGCATAGATTGGCTCTGTTCCTTTTGGTTGGAAATAGATATACTCGTTTCCGATGTCACCACGGTCTTCAAAGCGGATAAAATCTTCATAGGCTTCGTGAGTTGTCTTGTCATAAACTGTGATAGTGTCATCCACACTCACCGTTACGCATGGTGTATCAATCACTCCGTTTTGGTAAATACCCTCACGGTGTTCTTGTTCTCCTTCCAGCAATTGGAAAGTTGTCCAAGAAAGCGGCGCTAGGTGAACTGGAATGGTCACGCGCACTTGACGGGCGATACGAGCTTGGCGGAACTTGTCTTTTGGTAAATCATACTCAAAATTAGCCCCAAGATCCTCGATTTTAGCCTCTACAGGACGCCCATCTAAGTCCTCCACACGGTAACTTGGCAAGGTAAGAGCAGCCATCTTCTTGTAACCTTCTGTTGGGTGCAATTCCTTGAAATCACAAGTCGCCACATCAATCACTGTGCTGACAGTATCAACCTTATCATGCAAACCTGTGTTAATGACAGTAAAGAGGTAATCACTTTGAACCTTAGCTGTAGCGATTTTACCCTTCCATTCGTTAAGAAGATTGCTCTTAACAAAGTTTCCGACTTGATTGACCTTGGCAAAACGTGTCTCCATCTCACGGTGAACTTCGTCCACGCTACAGCCACAGATACTATCATGGGGCGCATTTTGCAAAAGAGTTTTCCAAGCATAGGTCAACTGGTCCTTGTGGTTATGACCCCCAGTGATAATTGTCAAGGGTTCTACAACTTGCTCTAGGAGGTTGCTATTTTCTTGGAAGGCTTGTTTGAGATAAATACGAGATGAAGAAGTGTTAGCAAGTGTGTACCAGCCGTCTGTTTCCTGACTGGTCAACTCACCTGTAACCGTTGATAATTGCTCCGGTAGGGCACTTTCCACGACTTGGACATATTCATCAAAGGAACTGTGAACAAAGGTCACATCTGGGAAGAGTTCATTTGCCACACGAATAGCTTCGCTCAGATTTTTCTGTACAGGCTGGTGATCACATCCGTTCATCATCAACCATTGGTTGGTCGAAGCATAGGCACGCACATCTGACAATTTTTGTTTCCAGAAGGTCAAGGCCTCATCTTTATCAACTGGGATTTCATTCCCGTTACTGTACCAGTTGGCAAAGAGAATCCCGAGGACACGACTTCCGTCCGCACCCTGCCAGTACATTTCTGAAAACTGAGACGTAAACTGCTCGTCTTCGAGGACTTGGTTGTCAAATCCAATCGGCTTCACACCACGACCAAAGGCTGCCACGTGAATGCCTGATTTTTGAAGGATTTGAGGCGCTTGTCCCATATTTCCAAAGGTATCTGGGAAGTAACCAATCTGGGTTGATTTGCCCCATTTGGCAGCTTCTTGCTGACCAATAAGAGTATTGCGGACATTGGCTTCACTTGAAATCAAGTAATCATCCTGCAAAATGTAAAAGGGACCAATTTTCAATTTTCCTTCGTCAATGTAGCGTTGAATCTTGTCACGATTTTCAGGGCGAATTTGCAAGTAGTCGTCGAGGACAATGGTTTGTCCATCTAAATGGAAACTCTTAAACTCAGGGTCATTTTCAAAGAGATCAAAGAGATTGTCAAACAATTCCACCAACTGCATACGATGGCTTTCAAAAGGCAAGTACCACTCACGGTCCCAGTGACTATGTGAGATAATATGTACGACAACATTTTCCATGAAGTAAAACCTCATTCTAAATTTAAATTTTTATTGTTAACGTTTTAAATGTAAATTTGTGATTCTTTCCAAGAATCAGTTGCGCTAATACTCAATGAAAATCAAAGTGCAAACTAGGAAGCTAGCCATAGGCTGCTCAAAACACTGCTTTGAGGTTGCAGATAAAGCTGACGTAGTTTGAAGAGATTTTCGAAGAATATAAATCACGCTCCTTAGCGGATATCCAAGTAATCCAAGACCAATTCACAGAACATCATGTTGGCCCAAGAGAACCATTCACGAGAGTAGAGAGTTGGGTCATCTACGTGGAAGCTTTCGTGCATGACACCTGTACCACCATCACAAGCAACCAGCTGATCCAGCAAGAATTTTTTCTCTGCCTTATCACTTGTTGTCAATCCTTGGATAGAAAGGGCGATGGGCCAGATATAGCGATAGAAGGTATGAGAACTTCCGAGACCGCTAGCGTATTCTCCTTGGTAGAAATATGGATTTTCAGGGCTCAGAATGGTACGACGAGTTGCTTGATACACTTCATCATCGACCGAACAGTAGCCCAGATAAGGCGCAGCCAACAGACTTGGTACGTTTGGATCATCCATGATGCTAGCATTTCCTAGACCATCCACTTCAAAGGCATAAATCTTTTCGCCCTTGCTGTTGCTTGTGTAGGCGTAGTTTTCAATTCCTTCTTGGATTTCAGCCTGAAGACGCTTAGCGTCTGTGATAACACTCTGGCTATCAGCTAGGTTTAATGCTGCAAAGATTTCTTGCACATACCCTAAAACAACAACTGCAAACATATTGGACGGAATCAAGTAACTATACTGGCAGCAATCATCACTCGGACGAAAGGCTGACCAAGTCATGCCTGTCACTGCAAAATCAGGTCCAAAGCCATCATTTACCAAGGTGTCTTCCTTACGATCGGTATCACGAACAAAACGATAAGGAGAGTTCTTGTGGTCTTGTTCCACCGTCCACAGATGAAGAATTTCCTTAGTCGCTGCGACAAAAATCTCATCAAACTGACTAGTCTCGCCAGTCTCTTTCCAGAGAAGATAAGCCAACTGCAAAGGATAGCAAAGCGAATCCACCTCATACTTGCGCTCCCAGATCCAGCCGTTAAGGTCTGTGTGGTCAGTCTCGTGGTGCCCTTTCCAGTTCTCCTCAATGTTGAAGGAGTTAGCATAGGGATCCTTGAGTACCAAGGTTATCTGACGTTTGACCAAACCTGCAATGGTCTGACGCAGGAGGGCATCTCTTTTAGCCACATGCAGGTAGGGTCTGAGTTGGGCTGTCGAATCCCGAAGCCACATAGCAGGAATATCCCCTGTGAGCACAAAGGTTGAACCATCTTCTAGGATTTCAACTGTATTGTCCAAGGTGTCGGTGTAGCAACGCTCGAAAACATCCACCCACTCTGGATGGTCCTTAGCCCGCTCTGCCACTTCATCTAGCCATTCTCTAACAATTTCTTTTGAATAAATCATCGTGCAGTATCCTCTTTCAAACAAGTTTCATTTTCAGTATATAGCTTTTGAGGCAGAAAATACATACACAAATGATAGTCATTTTTCTACAAAATAGTTATCTTTGAAACTCCTTTTCTAAAGGCCCTCTTTTTCTGATATAATGTAGAAAAACAGCTAAAGGAAAGACTATGAAACCACTACTTGAAACCATCGATACCCGATTTGGAACTGCCAGCAAGCATGCCTTTTCTCGGGGAAATACCCTGCCATACACAGGCGTGCCTTTTGGGATGAATTACTTTGTTCCCCAGACCAGTGACCAGGAGGGAGCTTGGTTTTTCGATCCGCATCTGCCTATCTTTCAGGGGATTCGATTAACCCACCAGCCCAGCCCTTGGATTGGCGACTACTCTTGGCTCCTCCTGACACCTGTCACCGGTCAACTAGGTAGAGACAGTCTCTTCCATCGTCAGTCTTCTTATGATATGGATAAGGCCTCTTTCCAACCCCATTATCTGAAAATTTTCTCCCTGCGCTATCAGATTGAAACCCAGCTCACACCGACTTGCTACGGTGCTTCTATTCGTTTGGAGCAAAAGCAAGGCAAAGCCCTCTCCCTCTATCTTCACGCAGCAGATGAACTGACCGTGGAGCAAGTAGATAAACGAACTCTTGCCCTACGACAAGAAGGTAAAACTGAAACCAACAAAAATCCACTAAAACTATTCACTGCCCTGCAAATGAATACGGATATTCTTGCTGTTAGCCAAGAAGGGGGAGACTGGCGAATTGACTTAGCAAGTAGTCATGCTGAGATTCAGCTAGCCACTTCTTTCATCTCGCCTTATCAAGCACTGCTTAATCTACCTCAAGAAGATTTTGATAACTGTAAATCAAGTGCCCAAGCGGATTGGGAAAATCTCCTCCATCGTTTTGACGTTATAGAGACAGGAGAGGCTGACCGAACCTTCTTTGACCACTGCCTCTACAGACTCTTCCTCTTTCCTCAGACTTTTTATGAGGTTGATGAGTCAGGGCAAGTCATCCACAAGGATCTGACTACTGGATCTGTCAAGCCCGGTGTCCTCTTTAGCAACAATGGCTTCTGGGATACCTTCCGCACCACCTTCCCCCTCTTTGCCCTTGTCATACCAGAGCATTATCGTCTCTTTTTAGAAGGATTTCTCAATAACTACCGCGATACTGGTTTCCTTCCAAAATGGTTGTCTCCAGATGAACGTGGCATGATGCCCGGTACCCTTTTAGACGGCATTATCGCAGATAGCGCCTGTAAGGACATGGCCCCCGACCTAGAAGGAGAACTCTTCCAAGCCATGCTCGAAACAGCCAGCAAAGCCGACCCTCTCGGCATCAATGGCCGCCACGGACTAGCCCAATACCAAGAACTAGGTTACCTCTCTACCGACCACCATGAAAGTGTTAGCCATACTCTAGACTATGCCTATAGTGACTTTTGTATCGCCAGCTGTGCCAAAAAACTAGAGAACATAGAAATCGCTGAAACCTACAAGGCTGCTTCACAAAATTACCGCCAGCTATTTGACGCTGAGACAGGTTACATGCGAGCACGAGACAATCAAGGAAACTTTCACCCTGACTTCTCTCCTTATAGTTGGGGGCGAGACTACGCTGAATGCTCTGCCATTCAAGCTACTTTAGGCGTTCTCCACGACATCCCTGGCTTAATCCAACTGATGGGTGGAAAAGAAACCTTTAGCAACTATCTTTTGAAAGCCTGTCAAGATGCTCCCCTCTTTGAAACAACAGGCTATGGTTACGAAATTCACGAAATGAGCGAGATGGCTACTGCTCCTTTTGGACAAATAGCCATTTCCAACCAGCCTAGTTTCCACATTCCTTATCTCTTCCGCTACAGCGATTACCCTGACTACACTGCCCTTCTTATCAAGACGCTCCGTCAGAAGGCCTTTCACCCAAGTTGGCAAGCCTATCCTGGCGATGAAGACAATGGCAGTCTCTCAGCTTGGTACATCTGGTCAGCTCTCGGACTTTATCCGACCTGTCCAGGAAAACCAAGCTATGATCTCGGAATCCCTCTCTTTAATCACCTCCGTATCTACCTAGCTAAAGAAGGTAAATGGCTAGATATTCATACTGAGCAAAACCACAGCCACTTCAACTTTGTCAAAGAATGCCGACTGGACAAAAACCTAGTATCAACTATTCAACACCAAGACCTCCTAAAAGCTGATCAGCTAACTTTCACCCTCAGCTGGTTACCAAGCCAGCGTAACCGCCCAATAACGAAGTATATTGAAAAATCTCCAGACTAGAGAACTCACGGATAGTTCCTAATCTGGAGATTTCTTATTTGCACTTTTCTTGTACAACTTTAGTCCATGGTAAATAAGCCTCTAAAACCTCTTTGTTTACGAGAGTTTCCTCGTTTGGAAGACATTCTAGAAGATAGGATAGATATT